>CAXUBD010000005.1:5698-18411 GCA_964249225.1 uncultured Verrucomicrobiota bacterium
GGATTTGTTTATACTTTGTATGCGCATCGCCGCGCACGATGACGTTCAAATCAGGATCGTCCGTCCGCAGGCTGATGAGCGTCTGCAACATTTCCGACGCGCTCGCGATCTGTTTTTTATTCAGATACAACGTGCCGTCGCCCTGCACGGTGATGTAATTGGCCTTGCGCGGCGGATCTTTCAACTGGCGCGCGGCGGTCGGCAGTTTCAAATCCAAATCTTTCACCGGCGGAATCGTCGTGATGATGAAAATCACGAGCAGCACAAACGCCAGGTCGAGCAACGGCGTGATGTTCAGCTCCGTCAGCGAATGGTGCACTGAATGGGAACACTTTTTCATTTTGAATCAACCACGGATGGACACGGATGGACACGGATAAAAATGAAATTCATCCGTGTTAATCGGTGTTTATCTGCGGTTAAAAAAATTTTCATCGGTTCAAGGCGCTGGTGATGCGCGCGGCCAGAACTTCGTTTGCATCGCGGATTTCCTCGGCGAGCGGACGATGATCCACATAAACGTGCTCGATCTGATTCGCGTAACGGCTCGCAAAACCATCGAGTTCCTGCGTGATGGCGCGGATGCTCGTGACCATGAAGTTGTAGGCGAACATCGCCGGAATCGCGACGAGCAAACCTGTGACCGTCGCGACCAGTGCCGCCGCCACGCCGGGCGCCATCGCGGTGAGGCTCGCCGAATTGCTCGCAGCAATTCCGGCGAACGTGGACATCACGCCCCAAACCGTTCCCAGCAAACCGATGAACGGCCCGCCCGCGACGGCCGTTGACAAAACAATCATGCCTTTTTCCAACGCCATCGCCTGCCCGCCCGACGCTTCTTCCAAAATCACTTTCACGGCTTCAAACGACGGCAGGCTGATTTTCGTCGCGGTGCTTTTCGCGAGAATTTCCGTGCTGGTGGACGACCCGGCGTCGATCAATGTTGAAACCGTTCGCACCGGCACCGGATTGTTTTTCAACTGATACGCCAGCTCGTCCGCGCCGCGAATGTAAAGTTGATACGCCGGCGCGCCTTCAAATTCCTCGCCTTTGCGCTGGATGTCGAGCGGATCGCGCGTCGAGGCGTAGGCTTCAAAAAACTTTTTCGTCGCCTTGCGCGCGATTTGCAGTTGCCGGAATTTTGTTAAAATGATCGTCCAGCTGAACAGAGACAGGACGAGCAAAACGAGGACGGTGATCTTGCCTTCCGGCGTTGCGTTTTCAATCGCATAAACCGCCGCGTTCGCGGCCAGCATCGGTTGAATCATAAATGAAGTCATAGGGGATTTTTTGAGTTTTTATTTTCTGACAAAATTTTTGGCGGCAAGATCACCGTCACGCGGCTCACTTTTTGCGCCAAGGCAATTCGTTTGTTTTTATTTTTTGAATCATCTCCCGAACCGTCATTCTCATTTTCGGTTTTGGCGACGATGGTGTCAGCCGTGTCGGCCGTCGGCGCTTCCGATTGAGCAGCCGGAGTCGGTGCCGCATCTGAATGGCTGTCGGATATGACAATCGGTGCCGGGCCATCGCTAGGTGGCATGTCGAGAGTGGGGGGATTTTGGGAAAGGATGATCGGAGGTGAACCGCCGGGATCTGGGGTTCCCGTGACAATCGTAGCCGTATGCGTGCCGATAAAAAGGCCTTTGATATAACCCGTGGCCTTTACAATAAGATTTTGCGCGATGATGCCAGATTGTCCGGCGTCAATGTTTCGCGAAGGTGAAACAAACACCGCGATCCCGTCGGCAAGATTTTTGGCCGAAACTGGAAAGCCGTTTGCGTCTTGAAGTTCGTATCCGGCGAGAAGCTCGGCGGTTGCCTTTGAAGTGTCCGTGCCATTGAAAGGAATTTGCAGAACCCCGCCGGCGCTGGCCGAAATATTGCCGTTGGGTGTTTCCACAAGGATATTGCCGAGGGTCGCATCGGATCCGGGAACAGTCGTGGCCAGAATGCCGCTGCCGGGAACCGTCGCGGGGATGCTCGTTAATTGTCCGGTGGTCGGATCAAGTTCCAGCGCATTCATGTTCACATAGCCCGAACCGCCCATGCCGGCATTCACGTTCCCGTTTTTAGATTCGATCGTGATATTTCCACCGTCATAGGCCGCGATGCGTGAACCATCCACATTCACATCGCTGTTGGCGATGACGGATATGTTGCCGCCGCTCGTGGTGAAAATTCCCTTGGCCGCGTCCGGGTCGCCAAACGTGGTCAGTTGCCCGCCGACATCCAGCGTGGCGCCAACATTCAAATTGATTCCGCCGAGATAACTCTCGTTCGCAATCTCGGTCGAGGTCATTTCAAGATTTCCAACGATGGTGACATTGATATTCGCGCCGTAAGGTGAGATGGCCTGGAGTGCAGAATCCGGCGCGGCCACGAAAATGCCGCTGGAAATGCCGAGGTCAATGCTGTTGGCGCTGATACTGAAATTGCCCGGCCCGGAAAGCGCGAGTCCGTTGTCGCCGAGCGACGCGCTTTGACTGTCGGCAAATAATTTCGCGATGGTCGCCTGCCAGGCTGTCAATTGCGCGCCGTTGAAAATGGCGTTGCCGTTCGCGTCCGTCGGGTTGAGCAAAAATTGTTCGGTCGCCGAACCCAGAACGCCGACGAATGAAACCGTGCCGCTGCTTGAATCATAACGCAAAGCTCCGGCCAGCGCCGAATCGCCCGCGAGAATGTCGTTAAACGTGCCGGAAGAAATCGCGCTGGACAAAGTTTCGCTCGTCAGGTCACCGCGATAAGTAATGCTGCCCCCGACATCGAGCGAAGTGGTTTGTGACGCTGAAAGATTTTGCCCGATGAAACCGAAATTGTAAGCGTTGCCCGCAACATTGATTTGCGCGAATGTCGGCACCGTCAAGCCAAAGCTGTTGATGGCGCCGGAAATGTCCAGCGTCACCGGATTCGGATCGTTCAAATGCAGCGGCGTGGCGGCATGGCCCGTAGAGAATGTTGGCCAGCTTGACGAATCGCTGTCGGACATCGTGATGCCATTGAGCGTCGTGCCTGAAACCGGCGCGCCGGTCAGATTGCCGCCGTTGCGCGTGGTGATTTGCAGCGCGCCTGCGCTCGAAGGATAAAGAATGATGGATTTGTCAATCGTGATGCCGCCCGCGCCGGCATTGAGCGAAAGGATGGGCGCATAAATCGGCGGCATGGTTTGATTCTGCCGGTTCACGCGCGCCAGATTTGCGCCGACCAGTTCAATGGCATTGCCCGCCCAGAAATTCGCCGCCGCATCCGGCGCATAATTGAATAGAAAGGATTGGAGCGAATTGAACGTGCCGTTCGGATTGTTCACTTCCTTGAGATAAATGTTGTTGGCGGCCCAACTGTTCCAGGAACCTTGAATCAAACTCAAGGTCACCGTTTGAAGCGAACCATTCACGAGGCCGCCGATGTTGCCATTTGGATTTTGGGTTTGGGTTACTGCCGTTTCCAAACTGTTCAGCGTGGAAGCATAGGTCGTCGGATCAGCGCTGCGATTTTGCAAAGCGCTCGCTTGCGCGCTCGAAAGTTGCACGCCCGCGAGCATCGTGCCGACGCCATTGGCCAGATTGTAATTTCCGGTGATTTGATTTCCGGCAATAATCGTCACGTTGCCCGCGCCATAGGTGCCAGACGCACCCGGCCACAGACTGGTGCTCGGAACGGTCGGAACACTGACGATATTGTTACCCGCAATCAACGTGACGTCGCCGCCCGCCGCCGTGGAAATGCCGCCTAGGATTGTGTTAATCGTGGAACCAAAGTTTCTAAAAATATAATCACTGGTATTGCCGCCGGCACCGCCATTGGAAGTGCCTGCGTTGATGTCGCCGGCCAGCGCGTCCGCATAAACACTTCCGCCGCCGGTGGTGAACACCGAGCCGGAGCCGACCAAAATACTTTTTCCCGCGAGCAAATTGACCGGACCGGCGGACAATTGGATCGCGCCGCTCTGTGACAAACCGCTGCCGCCGTTCAGATAAATATTTCCGACGCCTGACTGAATTGTGCTGTTGCCAAAATTATATCCGGCGTCCAGCGTCACCGACCAATTGTTCGCGTCAAAAATTTTGGAATTATTTCCAAACGTGATGTCGCCGCCGGCTTCCAACGTCAATTGCCCCGACGACTCGCTTGTGCTGCTGCTCAAATTCCAAGTCGTCCCCGCGTTGAGCGTGATGTTGCCGGACGCTTGCAACAAAATTTGAGAAAAACCGGCGAACGCGGAATTCACATTGATCGCGCCGTTCGCCGTTGAAGTGCCCAGCACAATGTTGACCGGATCGAGAAAAAATTCGCCGCCGACAAAACCGTTTTGCGCGCCGGCATTCATCGTGGAATTCAACGACAAAATATTCGGCGCGCTGACTTCGATATTTCCACCGTTGCCGCCATTTACGCCACCAGTGATAGTGATTTCGCTGCCGTTCGCGTCGCTGAAATTATTTTCTGATTTCAACGTCACGTTTCCACCAGCACTGCCGCCGACTGAATCATCCCCCCGCGCAAGAATTTTTGAATCCGCGCCGAGATTCAGCGAGTCGGAAGCGACGAGTTCAATGACGCCATTATGATTTTGAATCGAATCGGCCTGGATGATTCCGTCTTGATTCACCACTTTGGCTTGCAGCGCAATTGTTCCCGCGTCGGCGGTGATTTGGCCGAAGTTATTTATTGAACCGTCCGGCACTTTCAAGGTCGCGCTCAAACCGCGCCCGTCGGGACGGTCGCTCACCAAAATATTTTCGCCCGCGTAAAGTCCGACGTCGCCGCCCGGCGCATTCAGCTCGCCGTGATTTTCAATCTGCTCGGCGATGAGAAAAAGTGATTTGCCGCTGCCAACCTGGATCTGGCCGTAATTCACAATGCTCGCCAACGGCGGCATGCCGGTGAACGTCCACGCCGAACCCGCGCCGAAATCCGGCGCGAGCGGCGCGGTCGTGGCGATGAAACTGCCGCCGACGCTGATCATCGAGTTCGGCCCGAAATAAAATCCATTCGCGTTGGCGAGGATCACCGTGCCGTTGGCGTTGAGATTTCCAAAAATCTGCGACGGGCTGGCGCCGCCGATGAGATTGATGGCGATGGAATTGGCCGAAGGTTGTATGAACGTGGTCGTTTCGCCCGACTGGATGTTGAAGCTGCTCCAGTTCAGAAATGTCAACTGGCTGGTGGTGACGTTGAGCTGTGAGCCACTTTGGTGGGCGGTGGCCGAACCCGACGCGACCGTCATGCCGGTCGGATTGGCGAATGAAAAATTATTTCCCGCGAGAAACAGCGCGGCCACGAGCGGAATTTTTTTGAATTGAAATTTCATGATCACGTTAGAATTGAAACCCGACGCTGAAATAAGCCTGCATATCGCCTTGGGGAGTTTGGACGGGAATTCTGACGTCCTTTAAAGCGCCACCGTCAGCCGTGCGGGCAAGTGCCCAGGCCAAAGTCAGGCGTGCATTAAAATGTTCGCTGGCCGTGAGAAAAAATCCAACGCCTGTGCCCCATTGACTCAAGCTGCCGCCAATCACATTTGGACGGTCGAAAAGATTGACCTGCCCATAATCCATGAACCACGAGCAGCGCAAATTAGCCGGAACATCGCCGTTCGCAGTTGGAAAATAACCGACGTTCACGGGCGGCGTGCGCAAATCAAACAACATGCGCCAGCCGGTGTCGCCATAACTTTCGCCTTCTTGATAGCCGCGCACGCCGGATGTGCCGCCGAGGGCAAATTGTTCATTGTTGATGACGGGAGCACTCGACCATTGGCCGTTGATATTAAGAATCGCCGACCAATCGCTTGGTAAATTTTGCTGACGAAGCAATCCAGCGGTCAGCGTCGTGTAATTGCCACCTGCTTGGGGAGACTGGGCAACGGATTGAAAATTGGTCCGCGCCGAGGCAAGCGGCGTCAAAAAAATGCTTTGATTGTAGTTGAAACTAAAACTGCCGGAACTGTCAGGTCGCGTCGCAACCCAGCCGAGCGAGACCGGCATATAATAAAGTTTGCTTCGTGAATTGTTGGGGATTGCAAAAGGCGGAATCAGGCTGGTGCCATTGGTTGAGATCGCATAAACCAAATTCGTGTTGAAGTTCTGGCTTTCAAATGATTTGTAATCAAATCCGATCGTGAACGACGAAAGTATGCCGGCAAATTCACGCAAAGGAATGGTGAGCTTCGCCCCGATGTTGTCGTTGAAAGTAAGAGTGCGTTCCACCGATTGTTCGGTAAGTTGGAACGTATTGGTCGGATCGGTAAGGCTGCCTATCGGGCCAAAATTTAACGGCGTGTCAGAAACGGAACGCGAAGCGTAGAAAATCAATTCAGGATTTCCTGTCGCGGGCGGCAGATTAAATCGGTGCGTCGCCTCGTCGTAGCCGAAAGTCACCGGCAGATTTTCGTAATCATCCCGCAGACCGCGTCCATTCCCGAGCGGCAGACGATAGTATCCGCTGTAACTGGCGACCATCGGCTGGTCGTAAAAATTCGGCGAGTAACTGTCGGACTTCATGGACTGCGGCGAAAAATTGTAATCGAAACCGACCTGATGGTTCCGCTGCCAGAGATTGTCGTATTGCAACGTTGTGTCCATGCGCAGCAATGGCGTGCCGGGCGTGGACTTGTCGTTGACTTCGATATGGCCGTGCAAAGGCAACTGGTCTTTGACTTTGAGCGTGAGCTCGGTCGTGCCCGGTTCAAGGCCGGGCGGGATGTGGGGATTAATCTGGCGGTGCAGATTCAAATTCGCGCGGTCGAGTTCCGGCTGAAACCATTTTGTGTTCAGCAAAATGTTCGTCGTAAGGCTCGGCAGCGCGCGGCGGACATTTTCGGCGCTGTAATAACGATTGCCCGTGACCGCGATGTCGCTGATTTTTCCCTCGATGACTTTCACGCGCACGAGGCCGTTGGTAAGTTTTTGCTGCGGCAACGCGACGCTGATTGTTGGAAAACCGAGTTCGCGATAACGCAATTGCACTTTGCCCAGACCCTCGCGCAGGCGCGGAAAGTCGAGGTTCGTGCTGGTGTAATTGGAAAGCACGCCGAAATCCTGCGGCGGCAAAACCGTGTTGCCTTCGATCCGATATGTGCGCACATCGAACGTGGTTTTCGCCGGCGCATTTGTGACAATGGGCAGCGGCGCGGCAAAAAGATTTTCAATGACGGCGGGCGAATCGGTTTCTTCCGCCCGGCCGGTGAAAATTTTTGCAAACACAAGCATGGCCATTATTGCAAGCCGCAATCTCATTTGTTGTGGTTGTCCTCTCTACAAATTAAATCGTTGCGGCAGGCCCGGAATTTTGCGCCGAGCCTGCCGCGTGTGGTTATTTTATTTTTCGCGCGCTGATTTATTGTGCGCTCACGCGGTAAAATTCCGCCGCGTCGCCGGAGTTGGTGTGGTTAAGGGTGTTAATTCTTCCATTGCCAACCAGCGTGGCGGTGTCCACGGGCCAGTTGGTTGTGGCCGCGCCAAGTTGATTGGTGTAAGCCACGGAATACGTGTTGCCCACCGTGGTGCTGAATTGGATCGCGCTGACATTGCCAGAGCGCGTAACTCCCGAAATGCTCGGCGTGCGCGGCCCGGCAACGAACGTCAACACGCCGTTGGTCGTGATGGTGAACGTGCCGATCAATTTATCCGGCGGCGAATTGGGATAAATGGAGGTGGGTTGAACCGCCCAAAAATCAAACGAGCCGGGAACTATTTGCTCGACCGGCACGGTTGAAAAGGGCGCTTTTCCCGCCCAGGTGGCGATGCTGTTGAAGTTACCGCCAGACACAATGTAATCATAGGAAGCCCCGCCCAGTTGCGGGTCGAAGGGACCGATGATGTAGGCATTGGTTGGAGTCGCAACAGCAGCAGGCACGTCAAACGGATTTTCCGGCCGGACGCCGATGGAGTTGATCGTGCCATGCAAATTGGCCGTCCATGCGGTCGCGCTTACATTGTAAGCATTTGGATTTGGATCAATGCTGCTGATCCACGCTGTCGGAGTGGCATTCGTCGAACTGGTGACGGCCGCCAGGATGACTTTTGCACCGTTCAAACCAGTTCCGAACTCGGTGGTGATGAGGCTCGAATCCCAACCGGTGATATTGGTCGTGTAACCGTTTGCATGACCGAGAAGATTGCTGACACTTCCCAAATCATATTCGATGTTGTTGTGACCCGATGCGCGAAAAACAAGCAAGAGGTCGCCGTCGCTATACGACCATGCTCGCAACTGTGGCGTTGCCAGCAATGCCAGCAAGGCGAAGGCTGATAAAATTATTTTTTTCATACAGTTTTACTCCAATTTAAGGTTGCGGATTAAATCATTGGAAGAAGCCGGGCAATGGTGTGATCTGACCGCCATCAGAACCGCGCTGAACCTGAAGCGACGCATTCGGGATTAAATTGGCCACGAAAACCGGGCTGGTGGCCTGAAACGTCGCGTTGGTGACCAGGTTGTAAAACGCGTTGATGACTGCCAATTGTTGCGATGAAGGCGTGCCTTGGCCGGAAGTATTGTAATAATAATTTTCATAACCCCAGAGTGGATAGCTGCCATTGATCACGTTCGTGACCGAATACGGAACGCCCTCATAAGCAAGTGCCGCCACACCTTTTTTGATGTTCTGCACGGCCACCGTGCCGATGGAGTTGGTGAGCACTATCACGGTGTTTGCCACCGTGCCGCCGGAGGTCAATCCCGGGTCGGCGCTGGTGTCCAGAACCGGCTGTCCCAACGCGTTGGTAAAATAAGTGTTGATCGTCTGGGTGTTGTAAATGTTGAGATCAATTTCTGTGCGGACAGCGGCTTCCAGATTTCGTCCGACAAAATAGACGTGGTTGGTGCTGGTGCCCCCGAAGTAAGTCGTCGGCAAAAGTGAATTTTCCAAAGACCACGCCTGTCGCTGGGTCAAGTTCGTGATGGCAGCCGTGTCGGCGGAATTGGTGTTCTTGATGAAAACCAGCGGAACGACATAAGTTGGCAACGCCGTGAAGCCTGACGAAGTGACGCCAACCACATCCGGCGTGGTCGCGGAATCAACGAAGGTGGGAATCTGCGGCGTCAATGCGCCCGAACTATAGTTCGTATCCACCGGACTCGCGGATTGATGCACCAATGCCTGAAGTCCATCAATCGCACCGTTGTTAAGGTTGATATCAAGCGTGATGGTGCCGTAGCCTGAAATTGCCGGATTCGTGCTCGTGCCGGAAAATTGCGCGATAGCTGAAGAGCCGCCGCCTTTCACGGTGAAACCCGTGCCGCCGGCAAAAAAATTGGTGGCGCGGTCGTAAATGACGCTCTGGCTCGCACTGCCGCCTTCCAGAAACACTTCGACATCCGCGCGCAAGGTTGGCGTAAACGCCAAACCCGCAAACGCGAGTCCGACCACGATAAATTTTTTAAGGTTTGATGCTTTCATAAGTTCACAATTTTTCTTTTGGTTGCGGTTTGGTTTTAATCGGAGAAAAAAACTTGCGGTTTGCGTGAGCCAGTGCCGCCTGCACACGCAGTCGGCAGACTCCGGTTATGTCTGTTGACGCCGGAATCGGGCGATGTTTTGCCCGCTTTCTCTTTCGCACACACGGTTTTGCTTTCTTTCTTCGTCGAAGAACCTCCGGTGAACCGGTCAGCCTTCTAAATTTTTTTATTAAAAGTTGCGCCTCCTCTGGAACAGGTCGGCAAATTTTTCAGGTCGCGGAAATAAAATTGCCGATGTCGTCCGTATCGGTGTTGATGTCCGCAAACAGCCACGTCGAGAGATAGCGCTCTGATGACGAGGGAACGACCGCGACGATGGTCTTGCCTTTGTTTTCAGAACGCTTCGCCACTTGCAGCGCCGCCCAGATGATCGCGCCGCTCGAGACGCCGACGGGAATTCCGTCGAGTTGATTCACCTCTTTTGAAATCGGACCAGAATCCTCCTCGCTCACTTGAATCGTTTCATCCAAAATTTTCGTGTTCAAATTTGCCGGAATAAATCCCGCGCCGATGCCCTGCAATTTATGCGGCCCCGGTTGTCCGCCGGAGATTACCGGCGATTTCGACGGCTCAACAGCAACCGCTTTGAAACTTGGCTTTAGTTTTTTGATGACTTCCGCCACGCCGGTGATTGTGCCGCCGGTCCCAACGCCGGCGACCACGAAATCCACCTTGCCGTCCGTGTCGCGCCAGATTTCCTCGGCGGTCGTGCGCCGGTGAATCGCCGGGTTCGACGGATTGGAAAATTGCTGCAGCACCACGCTGTTCGGAATCTGTTTGTTCAACTCATCCGCCTTCGCGATTGCGCCTTTCATGCCTTTCGCGCCTTCGGTCAAGACCAGTTTCGCGCCGAGAATTTTCAAAAGTTTTCGCCGTTCCGTGCTCATCGTTTCCGGCATCGTCAAAATCAGTTTCAAACCCTTCGCCGCCGCGACGAACGCCAGCGCGATGCCCGTGTTGCCGCTCGTCGGCTCGATCAAAATGGTGCTTTCGTTGATCACGCCGGACTTCAGCGCGTCTTCAATCATCGCCAGACCGATGCGATCCTTCACGCTGGAAAGCGGGTTGAAAAATTCCAGCTTGAGCAGCACGTCCGCGACCGCGCCGTGTTTTTTCGCCGTGTGGTTCAACCGCACGAGCGGTGTGTTGCCGATGGTTTCCGTGATGTCATTGAAGATGCGCGCCATAATTTATTTATTGAGTTGGTAGATTTGGTCGAAAATTCCGCCGTCGGCAAAATGCACCTGCTGCGCCTGTTGCCAGCCGCCTGCGATTTCATCCACCGTGAATAATTCCAACGGCTTGAAGCGTGGGGAATATCTCGCAAGGATGGTTTGATTTTTCGGACGGAAAAAATGTTGCGCCGCCAATTCCTGTCCGGCGTCGCTGTAAAGATATTCGAGATAAGCGCGTGAAACGGCTTCGGTATGATGCCGCTGCACGTTGTGATCCACACAAGCCACAGGATTTTCCGCAAGAATGCTCACGGACGGAAGCACCACCAGCAGCCCGTCGTCGGGAAATTGTTTTTGCACCAGCGCCGCCTCGTTCTCAAACGTCAGCAGCACATCGCCGATGCCGCGATCCGCAAACGTCGTCGTCGCGCCGCGTCCTCCGGTGTCGAGCACGGGCACGTTGGCAAAAAGTTTTGCCACGAATTCGCGCGCCAATTTCTCGTCACCGGCGGATTTTTTTAACGCATAGCCCCACGCCGCCAAATAACTGTAACGTCCGTTGCCGGATGTTTTCGGATTTGGAATGACAACTGAAACATCAGGTCGAATGAGGTCGTCCCAATTTTTAATGTTCTTCGGATTGTCTTTGCGGACGACAAAAACAATCGTGGAAGTGTAAGGCACACTTTTATTTGGCAGCCGCGTCGCCCAATTTGCCGGAATCAATCCGCCGCTCGTGTGTAAAATATCAATGTCCGGCGGCTGGTTCATCGTCACCACATCCGCTTCGAGTCCGTTGACAACCGATTGCGCCTGTTTGCT
The DNA here is from genome assembly GCA_964249225.1 of uncultured Verrucomicrobiota bacterium. Classification (GTDB taxonomy): domain Bacteria; phylum Verrucomicrobiota; class Verrucomicrobiia; order Limisphaerales; family UBA11358; genus UBA11358. The sequence continues at coordinate 17,158 of CAXUBD010000005.1, forward strand.
CGAACCGCCGTGCGATTGGTTGACCGTCACCGCAACGCCGGTTTTATCTTTCCAATAAGTTACAAACGCCGCGTTGTAGTCCTGATAAAATTCGCGCGTAACGTCGTAGGAGACGTTGAGAATTTTTACGTCAGCCGCAATGACCGTGCCTGTCGCCGACAGCAAACCAGCCGCGAGCAACGTGCAAAAGATTTTTTGAATCCAGTTCCGCATGGATGATTTTATTTTTTGTTTTCATGGGAACTTCCGGTGGACCGGTCAGCCGCCTGCAACAATGGTTTGTTTTTTACGCGTTTCGGTTTGAACGAGTTTCTGCCGGCGGTTTGTCCAACCGCAGCCGTTCAGTTTTTTCAATTTGCGTCACCTGCGAATCATGCACGATGATTTCCACCACGCCGTAGCGCAGCGAGCCGACTTGCTGGATGACCAAATCCAGCCATTTCGCATCATCATTTCCACCAACCGGGAATTTTTTCACATCACTCATAAAACGTTATTGAATCGTCGCAGTTGAAATACAAATTAAATTTTTCAGCTATATTCGTTGTGATATTGGCCTTGGCCGATTGAATCCATATACGACTTAAATTGTCGTTATTATCGGCATCCAACTATTTTTGTCAACTTTATTTTTAGAAATCTTTTGTTCCACCAATGTAGTTTGGCCGATTGGTGATCGGTTGGGTGGAATTATTTTGGCGGGAGCATTTCGTGCGGCGACCAGTTGGCGTTGACACTCGGCGTGTCGCCAGCCGGTTTGGCAAAAACGAGCGTGCCGATGTGTTCGCCGAGTTTGCGGTAGCTTTCCCATTGCGCTTCGTCAAAGAATTGATCCGCCGTGGATTCTTGCGGGAAGTCGGGCTGGATTTTCTGGTATTGCAAAAGGTCGGTCGGTTCATCGCCGGTGAGACTTGGCTTCAGAAAAAGAATCCATGAAAACGTTTGCGTGTCCAAGTAACACACTCTTGCCAGCATGGCGTGCTTGGAACAGTAACGCGGGGGTTTGTCGGAATCTTGCGCGCCGGGCACAGGCTGAAAATCTTCCGGCGCGCCGATGACTTTTAATAAATCGGGATGAACGAGATTTTCCAGCGTGGGCAAATGGGTGTCGCCGGCGGCGGGCGGATGCCGCCGGATGAATTCAATTTCCGCGTTGAAATCTATGCGTGCCTTGCGCGTGAGATTGGCGATGTCTTCAAAGGTCGAAGTCATGTCGCGCCCGGCATCGCTGACGATGATGAAGGGCACGCGGCG
>CAXUBD010000005.1:18421-19463 GCA_964249225.1 uncultured Verrucomicrobiota bacterium
AAAATGTCCGCCATCCGAGAGATACCAGTGATTGCGGGCCGGACCGTGGAAGCGCGCCAGAAATTCATCAAATAGATACGCCTGTGCCGGAAAAAGACGCGCGAAAATTCCGCCTGCCCGCGCGCTGAAACTGGGTTTAGTGCGGCCGGCCCGTTCGTCGGGTTTCACGCCGCAATCACACCAGTAGCCCAGACGCACATTGGCCAGCCCCATCAACAGGCTTAGTCCCAAACTGGTATTGGAACCCATGCCGGTGGTGAACGCCGCGCCGGAAATGGAAATCCAATTTCCCAAACCGAGCGGTTCCACCGGATGCGTTGGCTTGTCGCAGTGCAATGTATTAAAAGAAACGGCCGGATCAACCAAAGGTTCCACTTCCGTGCCGACTTTGCCTTCTTTCCAAAGTGCATGATCCTTGACGCCCACGCTCAATCCGCACGGGCCGACCGCCATGGAAAGTCCCTTGCGATCGCGCTGTTCAATTTGCGATTTGCCGGAAACGGTTTCATTGACGGTCACGTTGACGAAATGCAGCGGGCCGCCGTGCCGGTGCGGACAATATTCCTCAAACGGAATGTTGTCGCCGGGCAGCGGATTGGTCACATCGAAATTTTTCTCCGCGCGACGCAATGGATTGGAAGCGCCGATGTAAGCGCGCTTGAGCCGGGCCGAGTAGAGCTGCTGCTGCGAAGAAAGATTGACGAAACCCAGGACGCCGCCAAACCATAATGAAAGCAGAAACATGACGACCGCGACCACTGCCAGCCACACGCAACCGGTCATCGTCATCTGACCGAGGTCGGCGATGCCCGGCCAGGGCAATTGAGTTTGCGAAGTTGTTCTCTGGATTTCGCTGAACAGAATTTTGAAAGGCGGCTGCCATTGCCAAGCCAGTCCGTGCGTCACGACCGAAAGACCCAAAATGATCACGCCCGCCCAGGCAAGTGCGGCGAGCAGGATCAACGCGTTGACTGGAATTTTAATCGCGCGATGTTGCGGCAATTTTTCCAGCAGCGCGGTGAGTTTTTGCGCGAAGCCGATC
>CAXUBD010000005.1:19473-20776 GCA_964249225.1 uncultured Verrucomicrobiota bacterium
CCAGACCGGCGGCGGAAAAGCCCGCCCAGACCGACGGAAAGCTAAAATGATTTTCCGCCCAGCGCGCGTAAAGGGTTTGACCGAAAGAATCAACCAGCGCGAACACCAGCAACGCCAGCGTGATCACCAGACTGATCATCAAGGCCTGGGTGAATTTGGTTTGCAAACGCATGCACGCTTCATGCTCCGTAAGTTTTTTCCCGGCGTGCGCGCCGGATGGCATGAATTTTTGCATCAGGCGCACCATCGTCCGGTATTGAGTCACCCAGTAAATGGAAGCCGCCGGTAACATCATCAATAAAAAAGTCGCCAGTGGCAGCAGCAAGAACGGACTCCACCAGACGGACAGGAAACAGTGCCGGGCAAAAAAATCTTCGTGACGCGGAATCTGTCCTGCGGAAACCCAGACAAAACTTCTCAATAATGTGGGCAGCGTCAGCGCCAGCAACAGAAAAGTCAGCAGTACCGCCTGCACGGCCACCCAGTTGCGCAGGATCGCCGCCGCGAAAACCCAAAGACCACCGGCGCCGTTGGGCGAAAGATAACGTCCGTTTTCGCGCAGCCAGCGCACCGGCCAGGAATTGGAATCGGCGAGGGTCTTTTCAACTTCGCTCACGCGATCGGGATTCGCGCGCTGAAACAACGCGCCAAAAAAAACTCCGAAGTAACCGCCGCCCGAAACCGTGGACAAAAAATCAATCTTACTGATGAGTTTCTGCCGGGCCAGCGCTTGAAATAATCCGAGGCAAAAAGTCGCGCTGCGAATGCCGCCGCCGGACAAGGCGAGCCCGACTTTGGGCGCGTTGCCGTCGCCGTTGTTTTTCTGGCGCCGCGCGGCGATGATTGCGTCTTCTTCATTTTTCAATCGTGACGGATAAATTTGTTCGAACAGGTCCATATTTTAGAAGGTTGACGCCAGGGGAATTTCCGCGCGCTAGTGGATTTCCTGTTTGGCAACGGCTGCGGTCGCCTCGTTCGTCGCCTTCTGCGCGCTCATGGTGGATTGCATGTGCGCCATGGCTTCAATGAGCGAAGCTTTTTGATGATATTCCTCTGCCAGCCGCAACGCTTCTTCGATCTCGAAATTAGCGTAGGAGTTGGTCATCTTATTCAGGATTTCGGTCTCTACTGCCGCGCGCGATGAATCCATGGAAGTCAGCAGCACGACCATGGTCTGGCTTTGCAACCAGCGCTGGCTCACTGTGCTTTGCGCGCCTTTGATGCCGGTGTCGGTCGCCGAAAGGATCGGCGCGATGGGCGTGCCCACCACGGCTGGCCCCGCCCGGAACGTCGCACAGGTAGT
>CAXUBD010000005.1:20786-25334 GCA_964249225.1 uncultured Verrucomicrobiota bacterium
CCGCCGCCGAAAGCCCCAAGCTCGCCAAGTCCAGGCTCGTGTTGAATCCGGCGGCGCGCAAAAAGGCGCTCGTCTTGAAAGCTTCATAACGTTTGTCGGATAGCCGGAGCAAATTATAAATGACTTCATTGCGCCGGGCGCGCTTGGCGGTTTCATCCGTGTCCACGGGATTGTTGGTGCCCACAAATCCGGTCGTCACATACCGGACAATTTGCGCGGCGTTGGTATAGCCTTGCGCGCCCAATTGCAAAAGCGTCGCATCGGGCAGCAATGGCGGGTCCGCCCACTGCCGGGCAAATTTGGCGGCGGTGGTTTTACAGCCCACGCACAAAAGCAAAATGCCCAGCGCGCATCCTGGCGTTATTTTGTTTAACATCATATAGAATCAAAATTTTTTCTGGCTGCGCCATTTTATTTTACCGACGCGGATCCATTTGACAGGCAAGCCCCGGAAGAGCAGCTTTAAGAAATTTTTTCGCATAATCCTCCTTTTGATGCAAGTTTTTTACGGGAAAAGGCGTGTCTTTCGCCGCCGCCGTTTTCAATCTTTTTTTCCCAAAAATTTCCCCGCCACAATAAACAGCCACGCCCAGCCCGCCAGAAACCCCGCGCCGCCGACGGGCGTGACCGCGCCGAACCAGCGCGCGTTGGTCACCGCCAGCAGATAAAGCGAGCCGGAAAAAATGACGATGCCCGCGAGAAAGCACCACCACGCGCCGGCGGCGAACGGTTTTCGCTCCGCGAGCAGGAACAACATGATGGCGTGGATGAAATGGTAGAACACGGCTTTTTCCCAGATCGCCGTCGTCCCATTTTGCGCGAGAATTTCCTTCAGCCCGTGCGCGCCGAATGCGCCCAGCGCCACCGCCACAAATCCGGCGGCGGCGGCGATGCGCTTGGCCGCTGCGTTTGACATTTTAATTGGCGCTGGGGGCGTTGCGCTGTTGCAATTGTCTCTCGAGATATTTATCCTCCGGCGCTTCAAGCCACGCCGTATACCAGATGTTGCCGAGCATCTGGCTGCCTTTGACGATCTGTCCGTCCAGAAACGGTCGCGCTTCCAGACCTTTGTCACCTTCGCCGGAAAGCTGGCCATTCTTTTCCATTTCATACAACGGCTCGACAAATTTATTCTGCTCGACGAGATATGCCACGACATCGCGGAACATTCCGTCCGGTTCGCCCGCGTTGGCGATGCGCGAGGCCGGATTGATTTTGCCGGCGAGCACGTCAACTTTTATTCCGCCGGTTTTTTTAAAATAACCGCCGTCAATCCACGCGTGAAACGTCGTCCGCGTCGTGTAGCCTTTTGGATTGTCGCCGACCCAGCCGTTGAAATGCTTCGTCGTGTGCAGCGGCTGCGAACCGTCGCCGACAAAATGCCCCATCACGCCCATCACATAAACGCAGTCCGCCTGCGCGTTGGCGGTCTCCGTCGGCGTGCCGCCATACTGCTTCAACGCCTTCAACGTGGCGAAATCCGATTTCAATTTTTCGTAATACTCCGTGATCGCCCACGGCAGAAATCCGTCCAGTTCGCGCGTGTGGTCCGCGTCCTTCGCCGGGTCAATCACCGGAAATTTTTCCGGATGCGCCGTGCGCGCGTTCGCGATGTCCGCCACAAAATCATAACGCATGACCGGCAACGTCTCCGGCGTCAGGCCGAGCAACGTCACATCCTCCAGATCAAAATAATGATCCGGCCCGTTGACATGTTTCAACGGCAGATCGCTCACGTTGCGCCAGCGGTCCGGTTCGCCCGCGAGAAACGCGATGCGATCTTTCAACGCCGGCGTCAGTTGCACGCCGAAATCCGCCGGCAACGACGCCAGCGCCAGTTCGTTGACCGCGTGATGGCCTTCGTAATCCCACGCGAACAAATTTTGCGGGTTGAATGGCATGAACGCGCCGAGCGCGATGGTGACTGCGAACAACTTTGATTTCATAATTGATTCCTTGCGGGTCTCAATCTAGCGAACTCCGCCGCCATTGCAAAAAAAATCTGCTGATGGCGATTCAGACCGGACAAATTTCGTGTTCCTTCGCGTCCATTCGTGGTTCCATTTCCACGTGAAAATCATCACCGACGAAAAATGCGGCGGCTACGCGCGCGCCGGCCATCCCGAAAACCCGCGCCGCATCGTCGCCAGCGCGGCGCTATTGAAAACTCAAAATGAAATCTCAATCGCCTGGACCGCGCCGACAAAAGTTGGCGACGAACAAATCCTCCGCGCCCATGCGCCCGAAGTTTTGGCGCGACTGAAAATTCCGCAAGATTTCGACGCCGACACGCCATACTTTGAAAACATTTCCGAATTCGCGCACGCATCCGCCGCCGCCGCGCTGACCGCTTTGCAAGCCGCGCGCAACGGCGAAAATGTTTTCAGCCTCATGCGCCCGCCCGGCCATCACGCCACGCGCGAAAAATCCATGGGCTTTTGCTACCTGAACAATGTCGCCATCGCCGCGCTCGAAGCGTTGGCGGCGGGTGTGAAACGCGTCGCGGTTTTTGATTTCGACGTGCATCACGGCAACGGCACGGAAAACATTCTGCTCGATCACGACGGCGTCGCGTTTTTTTCCGTCCATCAATTTCCCGCGTATCCCGGCACCGGCGGAAAAAATATTGGGCAAAACTGTTTCAATTATCCCGTCGCGCCGTCCGCACCGCGCGAAAGCTACCGCGCCGCGCTCGCCCGTGCGCTGGCCGACCTGAAAAATTTTGAGCCGGAACTCGTCGCCGTTTCCGCCGGCTTTGACGCCTACGCGCGCGACCCGCTCGCGCAAGGTTCGCTGCTTGCGGAAGATTTTTTCTGGCTCGGCCGGGAATTGCGCGCGCTGAAAATTCCGTTTTTCAGCCTGCTGGAGGGCGGTTACAGCCGCGATTTGCCGGAATTGATTTTTGCCTATCTCAACGGCGTGGAAGGAAAATAATTATATGGCGGGATGATTCACGTTGCCAGTTGCATCAAGGCTGGTGGCATCTTACTTTTCCCTTATGCGACGATTGAAACCAATTTTCTGGATGGCGATGCTGGCGCTGGCGGTTTAACTCGGCTTCGCCATTTCGCACTGGTTCAAGAGAGGTTCGGGCCTGCGTTTTGGCAACACCGAGACGGTCGTGGAACAGGTGCAGACGCTGGCGGAACTGGTCACGGTCAAATACGTGATGCAGAAAATCGAGATCGTGGATGCGCCGCCGGACAGCACGCTGGGAAAATTTGTGCAGGGCGACAATCGCGTGCTGCTGCTGGCGCAGGGCATCGTGAAAGCGGGCATTGACCTGAAAAAAATCCAGCCGGGCGACGTGGCGGTTTCTGGCAAAAAAATTTCCATCCGGCTGCCGCCGCCGCAGATCACCGACGCTTATCTGGACGATACGCAGACCAAGGTGATCGAGCGCACGACGGGTTTTCTGCGTTCGCTGGACAAGGATCTGGAGCAGACCACGCGGCAATACGCGGTGAACGATATTCAACGCGCCGCACGGGACAATGGCATCCTTAATGACGCGAACGAACGGGCGCGGCTGGAATTAAAATCGTTTTTGCAACTGGCGGGTTTTGACACGGTTGAATTCCGCTGAAAAAAACCGGCGGACACTGCCCAAAAATCAGTCAGCGTGTCTGATTTTCACCGGCTCGACCATTTGCGTCTGCGACTGATCCTCAACGACAATTTGCAACCGGGGGCGGGGCGGCGTGATCTTTTTTGCCTGTGGCCGGGACTTCATGTAATCAAGCGCGGTCACAAGCAGCGACCGCTGGCGGATGTTGACCGCCGATTCGGCGCGCGCCGCCTGTCCGATTTCCAAAATATTCATTTTTCGAGCCATGAGATTTCAAGCTGCATTTCATGTGCCAGAAAAATTCGGCGCCCGGCGGAAGAATCCAAATCTCCATTGTCAAGTTTTTGATGGTTTGTTAGGCTCGGAATGAGCCTGTAAACGATCTACCTTGCGCCAAAGCTTTATTGGAGTAAGCGGCGCAGATGATTTTCAAAGGTAAATTACATGTCAAGGAACTTGAAATTCTCTCCGGGGAAATATTTGTACATTGAATTAACGAGGCTGGCGGCATCAGCCGGGCCAGAGGCTCGTGCGCAAGGAACACCATTTGCGGCGGGATCTTCGTCCTCTGATTCAAGTTTTGCTGGCAAAATCATCGCGCTGGGCATACTCGCAGTTAATCTATTTTTCATTTCTTTGGCTCATGCTGATTGCGTGGTGCCGTCGGCGGGTCTGCTGGCGTGGTGGCCGGGGGAAGGCAATGCCAATCTACGGTGCCGGCAGCTTTGAGCAACGTTGTCGCCATTTCCGCCCGCAGCTTCCGCAGCCTGCCTGATTGAACATTGAGGCACGAACCGGTCGCTTCATTTCCGCGCGAGTTGCTGAAGCAGCTTGCCATGAATCCCATCAAAGCCGCCATTACTGAAGACGCAGACGACATCGCCGCCTTGCGCTTTATTCACGATATGCGCGACAATTGCGTTCACATCCGGCAAATACGCCGCGTCCTTGCCGGCGGTTTTCAAATCCTGCATCAACTT
>CAXUBD010000005.1:25344-25680 GCA_964249225.1 uncultured Verrucomicrobiota bacterium
AATCACCACGTCATTCGCATCCGCAAATGAATCCGCCAGTTCATTTTGAAAAACATTCCGGCGCGTCGTGTTGCTGCGCGGCTCGAAGATCGCCCAGATTTTTTGCTGCGGATATTTGATGCGCAACGCGCGCAACGTCTCGCGGATGGCCGTCGGGTGATGGCCAAAATCGTCCACCACCGTCACGCCGCCCGCGATGCCTTTGATTTCCATCCGCCGTTTGATGCCTTTGAAGGTGTCGAACGCGCTTTGAATTTGTTTGTTCGACAGGCCGCAATGTTTCGCCGCCGCGATGACCGCGAGCGCGTTGCGGACATTGAATTCGCCGACGAGGTT
>CAXUBD010000005.1:25751-26040 GCA_964249225.1 uncultured Verrucomicrobiota bacterium
GCCGTAGCGGATGTTGAAAGCGTAAATGGCGAAATCTCCGCCGAGGCCGAATTTTTTCACCGGGCAATGCGTTACGTTCAACAGCGGCGCGAGATTTGCGTCGTCGCCGTTGCCGAGCAAAAGTCCGTTGCGCGGCACGAGCCGGATGAAGTGCGAAAATGTTTTTTTGATCGCCGCTAGATTTTCAAAAATGTCCGCGTGATCGAATTCCAGGTTGTTGATGATCGCGATTTCCGGCTGGTAATGGATGAACTTGCTGCGCTTGTCGAAAAACGCCGTGTCATATTCA
>CAXUBD010000006.1:0-6758 GCA_964249225.1 uncultured Verrucomicrobiota bacterium
CGGCCTGCATCCCGACGCTGCCGCTGAAAATGATTTTTGAGCACCAGACGGCGGGCGAAAAGTCGACGGATAGCGGACGGCAACTCGCTGGCATGATCCGGCTCGGCTGGTTGTGGACTTTAATTTTGTGGGCGGGCGCGGCGCTGGTCGTTTTGTTTTTTCAAAATAAAATTGCCGAACGCTGGAAGCTCAACGGCCTGGAAATTTTGTGGGTGACGCTGGCAGTTGTGTTGATGAATTTGTGGATGCCGCTTTTTTCGGGTGTGCTGCAAGGGCGGCAGGATTTTTTCTGGCTGGGCTGGGGAACCATTGTCGGCGGCTTCGGTCGCGTCGCGGTGGCGGCGGTGATCGTGCTGGCGTTTCACGGCGGCGCGACGGGGATGATCGCGGGCGCATTCGTCGGCCTCGGCGCGTGGGCGGGCATCGCGATCTGGCGGACGCGCGATTTGTGGCTGGTGAAGCCGGAGCGTTTTGACGGGCGCGGTTTGTTCAAACAGGTCGCGCCGCTGATGCTGGGTTTTGGCGCGTGCCAGTTTTTATTCACGACGGACACTATGTATGCGAAGGCGTTTTTTTCCGGCGATGAAATGGCTTCGTATGTCGCGGCGGGAACGTTGTCGCGCGCGCTGCTGTGGCTGGTGCTGCCGCTGGCGGCGGTGATGTTTCCGAAAATCGTCCACGCGAGCGCAAAATCGGAAAAAAGCAACCTGCTCGGAATCGTTTTGCTCGGCACGGCGGCGCTGGCGATTTGCGGCGCGGCGGGTTTATGCGTCGTCGGGCCGTTCGTGGTGAAACTGGTTTACACGCCTGCCTACGTCGCGGCGACGACGAAACTTTTGCCGTGGTATGCGGGCGCGATGATTCCGCTCGCGCTGGCGAACGTGCTGGTGAACGATTTGATGGCGCGGGCAAAATTTGAAATCGTGCTGCCGATGGTACTGTTGGTCGTGGCCTACGGTTTCACGCTGCCGTTCATGCTGCACCAATTTCCCGGACGCATGGAGGTGGCCCTGCAAACACTGGGCGTTTTCAATCTGCTGCTGCTGGCTATTTGCGCGTGGTTCAGTTTTTTTAGTCCAAACGCCAAAGTCTAAAATCCAAGTCGCGGACTCAACGGACTTTGGACTTTGGACTTTGGACCTGCGACTGCGACAAAGGTTTTGGCGCGTGCAATTTTGTATAGATCCATGCTTCCAGCGGACGCAACGGGAGCAATAATTTGTAAAACGGCGAGTAAATCAAACGCACGCGCACGACGGACAAAAACATAGTCAGCGACGCGCGGAACAGCGACGACGTGACTTTGGAGCCGACCTTGTCCGTCCATTCAATCGGCACTTCGAGGATTTTGAAACCCGCGCGCTTGAGCGACACGAGCAGGTTCACGTCGAACGCCAGATCGGTGATGCACAGCGTCGGATGGATTTTTTGCACGGCGGCGCGGCGCATCAATTTGCACGGGCATTGCGTGTCCTTGATGTGCATCCAAAACAGCAGCTCCACGATGAAATGAAAACTGCGGCTGAAAATTTTCCTCAACGTCGTCTGCTCCTGATGCAAAACCGAACCCGGCAGCCAGCGCGAGCCGATGACGCAATCCGCGTCGCCGATGCACCTGACCATTTCCATGAACGCCGCCGGCGAAGTCGCGCCGTCCGCGTCCGCATAGCCGATCAAATCCACGAGTGGTGCGAGCTTAAGGCCCTCGATGAGCGCGCCGCCCTTGCCGATGGCCTCGCGAAATTCCAGCGCGCCGACGGAAAAATAATCCGCCGCCACGCGCCGGACGACGCCGAGCGTGTCATCCGTGCAGCCGTTGAGCACGACGAGGATTTGCGTTTTGCCGGAATAATTCTTCTGAAAAAATGCCGCGTATTCGCGCAGCACCGGTTCGATGCGCGCTTCCTCGTTGTAAGCCGGGATCAGGATGAGCAAGCTGGGGTCAGGCACGCGGATTCAGTAACAGAAAATGTTCGCGCAGGCAATCTTGGGAAAATAGGCGAAGGAAATTTGAGACTCGTCTCCTGCAAACTTGGAACTTGAAAATTAAAACCTGAAACTCTTTAATCTGGCATGGACTCAAGGGAAGCGTTCATCGCGCTGAACATGGTCGAGCACGTCGGGCCGATTCGCGCGCGGCTCCTGCTCGAACATTTCGGCGACGCGCCAAAAATTCTTTCCGCTTCCAAATCCGAACTGCTCCGCGTCCGCAACATCGGCGAAGAAGTTGCCGAGTCCATTTCCACTTGGGAAAAATCCGTTGACCTCGCGGGCGAATTGAAACGCATCGCGGATTTCGGCTGCCACGTTTTGATTTCTGCGGATGAAAATTATCCCGCGCTGCTCCGCGAGATTTACGATCCGCCGCTGGTGCTTTACGTTAAGGGCGCGCTGACCGCGAAGGACAAAAACGCCGTCGCGATGGTCGGCTCGCGGCAGACGACGCATTACGGAATTGAAACCGCACGCAAGCTGGCCTACCAACTCGCTTACGTCGGCGTGACGGTCGTGAGCGGCGGCGCGCGCGGCATTGACACGGCGGCGCATCAGGGCGCGCTTTCGGCAAAAGAAAGAACGATCGCGGTTTTGGGAACGGGAATAAATCTGGTTTTTCCCACTGAGAACGCGGACCTGTTTCAACGCATTTCGGAAAACGGCGCGGTCATCACGCAATTTCCGTTCAACCGTCCGGCGGACAAGCAGAGTTTTCCGATCCGCAATCGGATCGTCGCGGGCATGACTTTGGGCACGATCGTCGTCGAGGCAAATTCAACGAGCGGCGCGCTCATCACGGCGAACATGGCCGTCGAAGCTGGCCGGCAAATTTTCGCCGTTCCCGGCCGAATTGATTCGCCGCGCAGCAAAGGCTGTCACGATTTGATAAAGAAAGGCGCGAAACTTTGCGAAGGCGCGGAAGATATTTTGAGCGAGTTCGAGTATTTATTTCCGGCAAGCAACCGTCCGCCATCGCCGGGCGAAACGGGAGTTTTGCCCGCGCTGGAACTTTCGGAGAACGAGCAGAAAGTTTTTGACACGTTGAAAACCGACGATGAGTTGACGATTGATGAAGTGATCCGCGCGAGCGGTCTGCCAAGTTCGGCGGTTTCCGTTTCGCTTTTGAGTTTGGAAATGAAACGCGTCGTGAAGCAGTTGCCGGGAAAAATGTTCGTGCGAAATAATTGAAGACGGAATTAATAAAATTGAAAATTTAATTCTGATAATTTTGTCAATTCCGTCCATTTGACTTTTGCAAACGCGCTTGCGTGTTCGCCCGCGATAAACTAAAAGTCATCAAACGCGGCAAAATTTTATGGCCAACTATTTCATCATCGGCGGCGACGGCAAACAATACGGCCCGATCACGACGGACGATCTGCACCGGTGGATCGTCGAAGGCCGGCTCAACGCGCAATCCCTTGCCAAGGAAGAAACAGATACTGAATTTCGCGCGCTGGCGGCGTTTCCGGAATTCGCCGTCGCGCTGGGCGCGCAAGCGCCGTCAACCATCGCGCCGACCGCGGAGGCGGCTCATTTGCCGGGAGACGATTACGATCTGGACATCGGCGATTGCATCAGCCGCGGCTGGCAACTGGTGAAAAATAATTTCTGGCCAGTCGTCGGCGTGAACACGCTGGTCATGATCGTTTTGATCGTGATCAATCAATTTTTCGGACTGTTCACGCGTTCGGCCATGAACAGCATGATTGTGATGCACCAGATTTCCGCCGGCGCCATCGCCGTCGTGTTTTTGGTTTCCGTCATCAGCGCGCCGATTTACAGCGTTCTGTCCGCCGGACTGTTCAAGTATTATCTCAATTTGATTCGCGGTGAAAACGCCGGCGTGGGCGAAGCCTTTTCCGGTTTTGGGCCGTCCATCGGACAATTGTTACTGCTTGGTTTGGTGCAATTTTTTCTGGTGATGATCGGCTATTTTTTGTGCCTCATTCCCGGAATTTACCTGGCCATCGCGTGGTATTTTGCGGTGCCGCTGGTCATAGACAAGCGACTGGGTTTTTGGGAGGCGCTGGAATTGAGCCGCAAAATGGTGAGCAAACATTGGTTTCTCGTTTTTGCTTTTCTGCTGGTCTGCGGTCTGGTGGCGGCGGCGGGGATCATCGGCTGCTTCATCGGAATTCTGGTGACGATGCCGATCAGTTTCGCGGCGTTGATGTATGCGTATGAAACCATCTTCAACGCGCGGAAAAATTAGCCGCCACGCCGCCCGCAACGCCGCGCTCGTCAATCTGCTCGCGACCCCCGGACTCGGCTCGCTGATGGCGCGCCGCTGGTTCGCGGGCATCGGACAACTCGCCCTCGCGGTCATCGGTTTTGCGCTGTTCATTGTTTGGTTCGTGAAAGTGATGATCAATTATTACGAACAGATGGGCAGCGACGCGCCCACCGGCCCGGTCCACTGGAAAATGGCCGTGACCGGCACAATTTTATTTGTGCTATCCTGGCTTTGGTCGGCGGTCACGAGTTCGAGCCTGATGCGCGAGGCGGCGGCGAACACCGATCGTTCGCTCAAAAATTTCGCCGCGCCGCCCACGCTGAAATTTGGCGAGGCGCAAATCGTTGTCGCGCTCGCGGCGCTGCCAAACTGGAAACGAAATGGCGACGTGATTACGCGCACGTATCAGTTCAAGGAATTTTCCGTTGCGATGAAATTTGTGGACGCCGTGGCCAGAATTGCCGAGGAGGAATGGCACCACCCGGACATTGACATCCGCTGGAACACGGTGACGCTCGCGCTCACGACGCACGACGCGGGCGGCCTGACGGAAAAAGATTTTGCGCTTGCGAAAAAATTCGACGCGCTGTCACTTCGCTGAACTTGCGCGCGGCAGTCGTCCGATCCAGATGCCGCTCACGCCGTAGTTCCATTCCAATTGCGGAACGTTCGGCTCCTCGGCGCGTCCGCCACGGATGACGAGTCGGTCTTGTGGGCGCATTTTTTTCACCCACGGATCGTAGGCTTTGGCGTCGCCGAAGTTCCAATGTATTTTGTGATAGATCTCGAAATCGTCGGCGGGCATCAGCGTCGGTTCGAATCCAGCCATATAACGCCAGTCGCCTTTTGGATTTTTGAAAAACATCTGGTAAAAAATTGTCATGTCCGCCGAGTATAAAATTCCATTCGATTCCGGCAGCCACCCGGCGAGTTCGGGGACTTCCGGCGTCAGAAACGCCCACGTCAGGCTTTGCGTCCAGCGACTGTTCAAATCGCTCGTGACCGCGAGAAATGTCGCGACGGCCAGAATTGTCGCCAGCAGCAAACGGCGAAACGAATCCGCCGCGAATTTGGCGAGCAGAAGAAATTGAATTTCCGTCGCGATCAAAACCATCAGCGCCGGCCAGCCCCAATCTTCCCAAAACCGGCTCACGCGAAATCCCAAAATCCAGCAGCCGCACACGAGCCAGAACGCCGGATTGCGCGCGAACGGCGGCGCTGCCAGTTTCCCCAGCGAACCCCGCGCGACATGCGCGCCAAGAATCACGACGCCGAGAACGCCGCCGGGGAACGGCTGCAACTCGACGGCCTGCGTGCGATTCGTCGCGTGTTGCCCGACCGTGTGAAGTGCCAGGCCAAGTCCCTGTGAAAAATAATTCACCGGATGTCCCGTCAGCAGCGCGGCGAAAATAATTCCCGCGAGCCACGCGCCCGCGAGCAAAAAAAACCAGGCAAATTGTCCCGCGAAAAAAAACGCCGCGACGGGCAGCGCCCACAAATACCAGACGCCGTGCCCAAACGCGCAAATCGCGATCAAAGCCGTGAACAGCGCAAAAGTTTTCAGATTAGGTTTGCAGTTTTGCGACGCGAACAAAATCGTCATCAGCGCCGTGATGGTCAGGACAAACGGGCGGCCTAGCATGAAGCGTTGCGGCAAATCGGAAACAACCATCGCGGCGAGCAGCGCGACCAGCCACGCTTCGGGACGTTTCAGCCACGGCAGCACCGACCAGTTGGCGAGCAAAAATAAAAAAACCACGGAAAAAATCAGGAGCGATTCAGCGTCGGCATTGGCCCAAAGATGAATTTTTTCCAGCAGCAAATTCCAGCCGAACTCCGGGTCAATTTTGAAATAGCTGTTGAGCACCAAAATTTCCGGCCACGATTTTCCGCTCACCGCCTTCGCCACGTGCCGCAACGCGTCGTCGCCCGGCAGATAGCCGTAGCTGATGATTTTAAACGGAATCGCGAGGAGGACTACAATGACCAGCGCCCAGACGGCGAGCGGCACGTAACGCTTGAGCGGATTCAGGAGTGAATTGAAATTGCCGTCGGTCATGCCGTGCGTGAATCAAAACATCACCGGCACGCCTTCGTCGAGAATTTTTATTTGTCGCGTTAGATTTTGCTCCGCCGCCAGTTCCAAAAGCCAGCGCGGCGGCTCCGTCAAATCTTCAAACGATAATTTGAAAGTGCCGTAGTGCATCGGCACAAACCATTTCGCGCCGAGTTCCTTGAACGCCTTGATCGCTTCGTCCGGCCCCATGTGGACTTTGCGGAAACTTTCCGGGTGATACGCGCCGATCGGCAGCAGCGCAACTTCCGGCGAAAGTTTTTTCCCGATTTCCTTGAAGCCGTCGAAATACGCGCTGTCGCCCGCGTGATAAATTTTCCGGCCCTGATGCTCCAGCACAAATCCGCCGTAGCCGCGATGACCGTCGTGCAGCGTCCGCGCGCCCCAATGTTTGCTCGGCGTGAACGTCACCTTCCAGTCGCCCTGCGAAAAACTTTCCCAATGCTCCAGCTC
>CAXUBD010000006.1:6768-21339 GCA_964249225.1 uncultured Verrucomicrobiota bacterium
GCTCGATGACACGCGAGAAGCCGAGATTGTGCGCGAGATCGCCGACGCCGCGCGGCATGATGCCGATTTTCGGATGCGGCAGCTTCCGCAACGTCGGCTTGTGAAAATGATCGAAGTGCGCGTGCGTCAGCAGCACGAGGTCAATCGGCGGCAAATCTTTTATCTTCAGGCCGGCGCGCTTGATGCGTTTCAGGAGAAAAAGCCAGTTCGCAAAATTCGGGTCAATCAGCACGTTCAAGTCCGTGAACTGAATGAGAAACGACGCGTGGCCGATCCAAGTGATGGCGACCTCGCCGTGCTTCAATTTTGGGAAGACCGGGCGGCGCGGCTGGCCGTGGCGCGGCGTGAACCAGCCCTTCAGGATCAGCTCCTGAAAAAAAGTGCGCGGGTTGAAATGCTTCGCCGGCGTCAAGTCCTTGAACGAGCGCGGCAGTTTCCGGCGCGGCGCGGGACGGCTGGATTTTTCTTTCGTCATCGGCGATTAGACTTTAGCACCCGCCGCACGTTCGACCAATTTGAAAATTAAAATCTCGCGCGTGAATGGAGCGAAGAAAATTTGCAGTTTCTCTAATTGGTAGGCGCAAAATATATCTGTCTCATTTTGCCAAAGCCAAAACTTCATCAACCCTAGTGGAAATAATAGAGTTAGTGTTTTCCCATGGATGTTTCGCGCGATAATCTCGTGCAACTTTAATGCTCTGAACAATCGAATCGTCCGGTTGTTTAACCAACACTTTGTAATCGTTTCCAATTGCAAACAAAGAACAATCCAACTGATTTTCCAACATCTTCACACCTTCCTGCTCATGTCCATCTCGCAAATGAGTCAGTGCGACACTGTAAATGAAGGCATCAGTGGCGTAACCTCGATAGACATTCTGATTATGCCACTGCACCCACGAATTTGTAGATTTAGCACCGCCAGCAATAAACCCGACAAAGAACGCAGCTACAACGGAAATGCCAATAATGATTTTTGTTTTCATAGTTGAAATAGTGGACATCCATAACTCGTAGAGCGTTCAAAGCCGCCCAACAATTTCACGATTTTGACTTTGCTCCCGGCAAAATAATTTTTCAAGCGTTTTCGCTCCGAAGGAGCATCGGAAATTAGCCAGACACGAAGTGTCTGGTTGTTGGCAAAATAAAATCTCGTCCTGAAAGGACGGTGGAATTGACCGCTGGTTTTCCATTGTCCCGCCGGGACAAATTATTTTCCGCATTGTCACCAGCCACTTCGTAGCTGGCTAATTTCCGCCGTCGCTCCGCGACAAGAAATACTTTGACGCGAATTTCGCCAATTAACGCGAATTATTTGTCGTAGCGGCGTCTCGGCAGAGCGCCGCATTTTTTCGGAAAGGCAAATAATCCGGCTTTCTGCCGAAAGCCGCTACGTTGGTTTTTTAATTAGCGAAAATTCGCGCAATTCGCGTCAAAATTTTTCCATGTTTCATCCGTGGCTAAAAAATTTCTTTCAATTTGTGCCGCCGCCGCTTCGTGTTAAAATTTTCGCGTGAACAAACTGGCAAAGCAGCTTGACAAATTTCTCCGCAAAAAACCGGCGCTCGGCAAAAATGTTTTCATCGCCAAAACCGCCACCGTCATCGGCGACGTGACGCTCGGCGCGCATGCGAGCGTGTGGTATGGCGCGGTGTTGCGCGGCGACATCAACCGCATCGTCGTCGGCCACCACTCGAACATCCAGGACAACGCCGTGCTGCATCTCGCGGACGATTTTCCGTGCGTCGTCGGCAACTGGGTCACCGTCGGCCACGGCGCGATCGTCCACGCCTGCACCGTCGGCGACGAAACGCTCGTCGGCATGGGCGCGGTGATTTTGGACGGCGCGGTCATCGGCCGGCAATCGCTCATCAGCGCGAAGGCGCTCGTGACGCAGGGAACGAAAATCCCGCCCGGCTCGCTCGTGCTCGGCGCACCGGCAAAAGTCGTCCGTAAATTGTCCAAGTCAGAACGCGCCGGACTGAAATGGTGGGCGGAAAAGTATGTGGACAACGGGGCTTACTGCTTGAAGCATAAGATAAATATCGGCGCACCCGTCAACTCTTGACATTTCCACTTTGTCATACATCATGTATGACATGAATGTAATCGCACGGGATTTCATCAAGCGGTTTTCTCATTTCAAACGCCAGGCCATGACCGGCTCACCCGTCAAGCTGGTAGATCGGGATGGCCGGCGGTTTATTTTCAAGATGGAAAAGCCTGCCGGTCATTTTGGCGCAGGCAAACATTTGTCAAAGGGCATTCCACTCTCTCCCGAACCAATAGACAAGTCTGAATGGAAAGGTCTGGTGTGAAGTATCTGCTGGATACCGCGCCGTGGGCCAACGATGTTCTGACTCCTGAAATTGTTCCGGCGAGAATTAAAAATCTTTTGGACAATTCGGAGCATAAGGGACTTTGCTCCATCAGTCTTCTCGAATGTGCGATTCTTCATCGGCGCGGACGACTACAGGTGAATTCGGCGCTGGCGAATTTTTTTCAGCGCGGTGTGGCCGCAGATATTGAAGTCTTGGAATTGACGCCCAAAATCGCCGCCGTGAGCAACGATTTGCCGGAAAATTTTCCGGGCGATCCGTTCGACCGCGTCATTGCCGCGACGGCGAAAGTCTTGAGCCTTACTTTGATCACTTGCGACGCCGCAATCCGTGACGCTCGTTTTTGCAAAGTGGAATTTTATCCGTTCAAACCTTCGCGGCTGGCAAAATAATTACCTCCGCAACATCCCCGGCAAACCGCCGCCCATCTTGCCCATCATTTTCGAGAACTTGCCCATCTTCTTCATCATCTGCTGCATTTCGCCGAATTTGTTCAGCATCGTGTTCAGTTCCGTCACGCTCACGCCGCTGCCCTTCGCGATGCGGATGCGGCGCTTGGCGTTGAGGATTTGCGGACTCTTGCGTTCTTGCGCCGTCATGCCGCAGATCATCGCCTCCATGCGCTTGAATTCTTTTTCCTGCTTGCCGATGTCCATTTGTTTCAACGCATCGCCGCCGCCGGGCAGCATTTTCATCACGCTTTCGAGCGAGCCGAGTTTTTTCATTCCGCGCAATTGCTCCAGAAAATCTTCCAGCGTGAATTGTCCCTTGCGCATTTTTTCTTCCATGCGCTTCGCGTCGTCCTCGCTGACGGCTTCGGCGGCGCGTTCGACGAGGCTGACGACGTCGCCCATGCCGAGAATCCGCGACGCCATGCGTTCGGGATGAAACGGCTCAAACTCGTCGAGCTTTTCACCGACGCCGATAAATTTTATCGGCTTGCCCGTCACCGATTTCAAACTCAACGCCGCGCCGCCTCGCGCGTCGCCGTCGAGCTTTGTCAAAATCGCGCCAGTAATTGAAAGCGCAGAATCAAAATGCGTCGCGACGTTGACGGCTTCCTGTCCGGTCGCGGCGTCGAGCACGAGCAAAATTTCCTGCGGCTTCACGAGGTCGCGCAGGCGCACGAGTTCTTGCACGAGCGGCTCGTCAATCTGCAAACGGCCGGCGGTGTCGAAAATTAAAATGTTGCGATTATTTGCCTTGGCAAAATCCAACGCTTCGCGCGCGATTTTCAAAACGTCCGTCTCGCCGCGCTTCAAGAAAACTGGAACGTCAATTTGTTTGCCGAGCGTTTCCAATTGATCCATCGCTGCGGGACGATAAACGTCCGCCGCGACGAGCTACGGCTGGCGCCCTTGTTTTTGCAACAGCCGTGCGAGCTTGCCGCTGGAAGTGGTTTTGCCAGCGCCATGCAAACCGACCATCAAAATGGAACTCGGATTGCCGTCGAGTTTTAACGCGGCGTTGGTCGAGCCGAGTAAATCCACGAGTTCGTCGTGGATGATTTTGACGATCTGCTGGCCGGGCTGGACGCTGGCGACGACTTCCGCGCCGAGCGCTTTCGTTTTGACGCGCTCGATGAAATCGCGCGCGACCTTGAAATTCACGTCGGCTTCGAGCAACGCCATGCGGACTTCGCGCAGCGCATCGCTGGCGTTGGACTCGGAAATTTTTCCGAGGCCGCGCAAATTTCTAAAAGCGTTCTGAAGTTTGCCGCTTAACGAGTCGAACATTTTATAATTCCTGTGAAAAAAGATGGTGGTAGGTGATGGATTCGAACCATCGAAGGCGTAAGCCAGCAGATTTACAGTCTGCCCCCGTTGGCCACTTGGGTAACCTACCACGGCTGCGAGCCGCACAATAAGCCACGCAATCCGCATAAAGGCAAAACAAAAAACTCCCGCAACTTTTTAGTCGCGGGAGTTCAGGTCGTGCCGGGCCGGATCAGTTCACCGAAATGTCAATCTGCTTCGGTTTGGCTTCCTCGGCTTTCGGCAGCGTGACGGTCAGGACGCCTTCTTTGTATTGCGCCTTGATCTTGTCCGCCGCGACGGGCGCGGGCAGCGACAGGGCGCGCTGGAATTTTCCATAGTAGCGTTCCTGCCGGTGGACTTCGACGCCGTCCTCCACTTTCTCGACGATGCGTTCGCCGGAGATGACCAGCGCGCCATCCTGAAGCGAGACATTGATGTCGTCGCGCTTCAACCCGGGCAATTCCGCGCGGATGACGAAGTTGTCGGCATCCTCGCGCACGTCCAGCGCGGGCGCCCACGCGCGCAACGGCGATTCAAACAGATGATCCAATTCCTCCTGCAAGTTCGCCAGCCGGCCAAACGTCGGCCAGGCCAGGGTGGGACGTTCATATTGTATCAGTTTCATAATTTTTTCGTTTGGTTTTGTTTTTGATTAAATGTTTTTTTTCGGACAAAACTTCTATAGCTTGAAGAATGCCAACGGCGCGTATGGTGAAAATCCACCGTAAATCAATGATTTTTGAGGCTTTGATTTTTTGCGGTGAGCCGCCTTGGAAAATTCTGGCACAGAAATTGTGCCAGTTGCGCCAAAAATTCACGCCAATAAAAAGCCCCGGACAAAATATTTGTCCGGGGCTTCGACAATCAAAAAAAACGTGTTAATCAGTGTCCATCCGTGGTTGAAAATTTTCCGGTCAGTCAAACGCATGGCCCGCGCAGCAAAGCACATCTTTCACTTTGTGGCGGACGAGGTCTTTCACCGCTTGACGCGCGGGGGCGAGATATTTTCGCGGATCAAATTCACCCGGCTTTTCCGCGAACACTTTGCGGATGCCGGCGGTCATGGCGAGCCGCAGGTCGGTGTCAATGTTCACCTTCGTGCAACCCACGCGGCGCGCGATTTCGATGTCGCCTTCCGGCACGCCTTGCGCGTCGGGCATTTTGCCGCCGTATTTGTTGATCTCGTCAACGAGATATTTCGGCACGCTCGACGCGCCGTGCAGCACGAGCGGATAATCGCCCATGCCGGCGTCCATCAACGCCTTCTTGATCAATTTCAAACGCTCCAGATCCAAATGCTGTTCACCCTTGAATTTGTAAGCGCCATGTGAATTTCCGATGGCGACGGCGAGCGAATCGCAGCCGGATTGCTTCACGAATTCAACCGCCTCTTCCGGCACGGTGTAATGGCCGCTCATGGAATGCGCGCCGCCTTCTTCGCCTTCGTCGAACTGCGCGCCGACGAGATGGCCGAGTTCGGATTCCACCGAGCAATCATATTTGTGCGCGTATTCGACGACCTTTTTGGTGATCTCGACATTTTTTTCAAACGGCTCGTGGCTCGCGTCAATCATCACGCTCGTAAAACCTTCGTCAATGCATTCCTTGCACAACTCGAACGTGTCGCCGTGATCGAGGTGAACGGCGATCGGCACATTGGACAAACTCACGGCGGCCTCGATGAGTTTTTTGAGATAAACCGGGTTGGCATAAGACCGCGCGCCCTTGGAAATCTGCAGCATCAGCGGCGCTTTTTCCTCTTCGCAGGCTTCGACGATGGCCTGGATGAGTTCCATGTTGTTGACGTTGAATGCGCCGAGGGCATATTTGCCCTTCAACGCCTTCGCAAAAAGTTCCTTGGTATGTGTCAGTGGCATAAATTTTTATTGAATTGTTTTGACCGGCGAACCGCAACTATTTCGCACGGCGAAAAATCATAGCCCGATTCCGGCGAAAGGAAATAAAAAATGCCAGCGCGTTATTCACAATAAATTTCTTTGCGTCGTTGCGCCATTGCGCGAAAATAAATTGTGCAAGCACGATTTCTCCTCGGCCCCGCCGGCAGCGGCAAGACCTTCCGCTGTCTCGCCAAAATCCGCGCCGCGCTGCAAAAAAATCCCGAAGGCGCGCCGCTCATTTTCCTCGCGCCCAAACAGGCCACCTTCCAGCTCGAACGCCAATTGCTCGCCGACGATTCGTTGCCCGGCTACACGCGGCTGCACATTTTTTACTTCGAGCGGCTTGCGCAGTTTGTTTTTGAAAAACTCCGGCTCGCGACGCCGAAATTATTGAACGACGAAGGCCGCGTCATGATTTTGCGCGCGCTGCTCCGGCGGCATGAAAATGAATTGGAACTGTTCCGCCAAAGCGCGCGCCGGCCCGGCTTCGCCCAGCAATTGAGCCGGCTCCTCGGCGAACTGCAGCAGCACCAACTCACAGCCGCCAAACTGCGCGCGCTCGCCGCCGCGAAAAATTTGCGCCCCGAACTCGAAAGCAAAATGTCCGACCTCGCACTGCTGTTGGAAAAATACGCCGACTGGCTCAAACAACGTGATTTGCAGGACGCGAACCGCCTGCTCGATTTCGCGACCGACGCGCTGCGAAATGAATCCATAATTCAAAATTCAAAATTCAAAATTCAAAACCTGTATTTGGACGGTTTTGCCGAGATGACGCCGCAGGAACTGGATTTGCTCGCCGCCATAATTCCATTTTGCCAGAACGCCACGCTCGCTTTCTGTCTCGAAAGCGAACCGCAATCCGAAACTTCCTGGCTTTCCATCTGGTCGTCCATCGGCAAAACGTTTCAACAATGCCGCGCGCGGCTGGAAAATTTGACGGACTGCGAAATTAAAATCGAACGGCTCCAACGCGAACCGGGGAAAAATCGCTTCGCCGAAAATTCCGACCTCGCGTGGCTGGAACAAAACTGGACGCAACCGGCCGGCGCCGAATCCGCAATCCGCAATCCGCAATCCGCAATTTCTATCACCGCCTGTGAAAATCCAAACGCCGAGGCCGTTTTCGCCGCGCGCGAAATTCTGAAATTTGTCCGCGCCGGAAACCGCTTCCGCGACTGCGCGGTGCTCGTCCGCAATCTCGACGGCTATCACAAATCGCTCGCTCGCGAATTTCGGCGCTACGGAATTCCGTTCTTTCTCGACCGTCCCGAATCCGTTTCCCATCACCCGCTCGCCGAACTCACGCGCAGCGCGCTCCGCACCGTCGCCGGCGACTGGCAAAATAACGAAGACTGGTTCGCCGCGCTCAAGGCCGGGTTTTGTTCCGTGGCCGAAGAAAAAATTGACGAACTCGAAAACGCCGCGCTCGCATCCGGCTGGCGCGGGGAAAAATGGCGCGCGCCGCTACCCGATGAAAACTACGAGCATTTGCGCCAAATCATTTTTCGGGCGTTTGAAACTTTTTCCGCGCAACTGGCAAAAACAAGTTTCAAGCCTGATGGTGCGCAACTTGCCGAGGCTCTGCGCGAACTCTGGACCAACTTGAATGTCGAACAAACTTTAGAACAATGGAGTGCCGCTGAATCGAACCAATCGTCAATCGTCAATCGTCAATCGTCAATTCACCCGACCGTCTGGCGGCAGATGAATTTGTGGCTGGAAAATATGGCGCTGGCGTTTCCGGCCGAAAAATTGCCCCTGCGCGACTGGTTGCCGGTGTTCGAAGCCGGCCTCGCGAACCTGGCCGTCGGCGTGATTCCACCCGCGCTCGATCAAGTGCTCGTCGGCGCGATTGACCGCTCGCGCAATCCGGATTTGAAACTGGCGCTTGTGCTCGGCGTGAATGAATCCATTTTTCCCGCCGCGCCCGCCGCGCCCGCGATTTTGACCGGCACCGACCGCGACGAACTGGAGCAGCACAACGCCGCACTCGGCCCGAATCTGCGCGACCAACTGGCGCGCGAACGTTTCCTCGGCTACATCGCCTGCACGCGCGCCAGCGAGAAACACGTCGTGACTTTTTCGCGCAACAGCGCCGACGGAAAAGTTTTGAACCCGTCGCCGTTCATCGCGCATCTGCAGAAAATTTTTCCCGCGCTGCAAATTGAGGAATTTCAAAACGAAATCGAATTCGCGAACGCACAGCACACAAACGAAATAGCGCCGCTGATTTTTGGAATCCAGAATCCAAAATCCAAAATCCAAAATTGGCCGGAACTGTTGCGTATTCCCGCGCTGGCAACTTTGAATGAAAGCTTTCAGCAATTGCGCGAACCAAATCCGGCGGAAAATCTCTCGCCCGCGCTCGCGGAAAAAGTTTACGGCGCGGTCTTGAAATCGTCCGTCAGCCGGCTCGAAGAATTCGCGCAATGCCCGTTCAAATTTTTCGTCCATTCGGGTTTGCGCGCCGAGGAACGGAAAGTTTTTGAACTCGACGCGCGCGAACGCGGCAGTTTCCAGCACGAAGTCCTGAAAATTTTTCACGAACAATTGACGGCGGAAAACAAGCACTGGCGCGACCTCACGCCGTCCGGCGCGCGCGAACTTGTCGGCCAGATCGCCGACGCTCTCGCGCCAGATTATCGCGACGGCCTGCTACGCGCCGACGAGCAAAGCCAGTTCGCTGCGGGCGTGCTGGCGGAAGCGTTGCAAAATTTTGTCGAAACGCTCGTGACGTGGATGCGCGGGCAATATGAATTTGATCCGGCGGTCGCGGAACTGGATTTTGGCTTCGACGGCTCGCCCGCGCCTGCGTGGGAAATTGATCTGGGCAACCGGCACAAGCTCGCGTTGCGCGGACGGATTGACCGGATTGATCTTTTCCGCGAATCCGCCGGGCGCGCGCTGTGCGTGGTGATGGATTACAAATCGAGCAGCAAAAAACTGGATAAAATCCTGGTCGAGCACGGCGTGCAATTGCAACTGCTCGCGTATCTCGCGGCGATTTGCCGCTGGCCGGGAACGGAAAAAATTTTTGGCGCGAAACAATTGATCCCCGCCGGAGTTTTTTATGTAAATTTAAGAGGCCAGTTTGAAAGCGGCGGCACGCGTACCGAGGCGCTGGCCGACACGCTGGGCGCGCGCAACCTGGCGTATCGTCATGCGGGCCGTTTCGACGCCGGCGCGCTGCCCAAATTGGATTCCAAAAAAATGGCGGATCAATTTCATTATCGCCTGGGTAAAAACGGCAACGTGCCGGCGAATTCTACGGAGGCTTTGCCGCGCGTGGAATTTGAAAAGCTGCTCGACCGTGTCGAAACGCAATTGCGCGAAATGGGCGCAGGAATTTTTTCCGGCGCGGCGCAAGTTGATCCGTATCGGAAGGGCAAACAGACGCCGTGCGAGTTTTGCGATTATCAAGCGGCGTGCCGGATTGACAAGTGGACGCATCTATATCGCGTGCTGCGGAGCGCGGACGGTTCGCCAGCGAGGGTGATTTAATTACGCGAGCGAGCCGTCGGCGCTCCTTTGTTTTGCCGCGCGAAAAATTCGGAACAAGCCGTAATCGTATTTGTTTGCAAGGGATTCGCGCGCGCCGCCAATATTTCCAAAACCAAATTTTTGGAACGCGGCGGCAATTTGCTCCCGCGCCTCGGCGTCCAGCAATTCGTTCACGTCAATATTTTCTCCGGCTTCAATCGCCGTCGCGAGATGTCCGTAAATCGTGCTGACGGCGAACTGCCGTTTCGCCGCGATCTGTCCGACGGATTCGCCCGCGCGAAAGCGGCGCAAGGTTTCGCGCGCCGTGTCGTTCAGACTGGTTTTGCGAATTGGTGGCGGCGCGGTGAATGATTCCTCCGCGAAAATCTGGCGCGCATTCGTGGCGAGATGCAAAGCGATCTCATTCAGAAAAATTTCGCCGAATTCGCGCAGTTTCTTTTCGCCGACGCCGCTGATGCGCGCGAATTCGGTTTCGCTTTCGGGATAATTCCGCGCCATTTGGCGCAATGAAACGTCGGAAAAAATAATGTAGGCGGGAACATCGCGTTCGTCGGCGAGTTTTTTGCGCAACTCGCGCAGGCGCTCGAATAAAACTTCGTCACAGGAAATTTCGCCGATATGGCGCGTCTGGGTTTCCGGCGCGGTGACCGGTTTGGTCAGTTTCACCGCCGCGCGCGATTTCAAAACCACCGCGCCATTATTGGTCAATTCGAGCACGCTGAATTTTTCCGCCGTCTGCCGCAAATATCCAAGCCGGATAAGTTCTCGTCCAATCGCCGCCCATTCGGGACGGCTGTGTTCTTTGCCGATGCCAAAAGTGGAAAGTTTTTCGTGCGCCCACTTGCGGATTTTTTCTGTGTCCGCGCCGGTCAAAACTTCAACAACATGATTCAGACCGACACCGAAACCATTTTTCTCGCGGATGCGGAAGACGCAGGACAAAAACTTTTGCGCGGCCAGCGTGCCGTCGAAAGTTTCGCGCGGTGAAAGGCAGTTGTCGCACGCACCGCAGTCATCGGCGGAAAACACCTCGCCGAAATACGCGAGCAATTCACTGCGCCGACAACTCGCGCATTCCGCGTAGTGAACCATCTGCTGCAATTGTTCGCGCGCGATCTGCTGTTCCTGTGGATTTGGTTTTTCGTCAATGAACATCGTCTGTTTCACCGCGTCACCGGGACTGAAAAGCAAAACACATTCGCCCGGCAAACCATCGCGCCCGGCGCGGCCGGTTTCTTGATAATAGCCCTCGATGTTTTTCGGCAGGTCGTAATGCACCACGAAGCGGACGTTCGGCTTGTTGATGCCCATCCCGAAGGCAATGGTTGCGCAAACCACGCGAATGTCGTCGCGCAAAAAAAGTTCCTGATGTTCGCTGCGTTCCTTCGGCGTGAGACCGGCGTGATACGGTTTCGCCTTCACGCCGTCATCGGAAAGATTTGCGGCGACGCTCTCGGTGGATTTGCGCGACATACAATAGACAATCCCGCTTTCCTTCGACCGCGCGCGGAGAAAATGTAGCAACTGGTCGTAAGGTTTATTTTTGGCGAGAACACGGTAGGTGAGATTGGGGCGATTGAAACTGGCGACGTAACATTTCGGCTCGCGCAACTGCAGATGGTTGACGATGTCTTCGCGCACGCGGCCGGTCGCGGTGGCGGTGAGCGCCATGAACGGGACGTTGGGAAAATGTTTTCGCAGTTGCGAAATCTGGCGATATTCGGGGCGAAAATCGTGGCCCCATTCGCTGATGCAATGCGCCTCGTCAATCGCGATGAGTTTTACATTCCAGCGTTTCAAGTCGTCGAGAAAACCGGAAAGCATCAGGCGTTCGGGCGCGACGTAAAGCAATTTGAATTCTCCGTTGTGCAAACCGCGCAGGCGTTCGCGGCCTTCGCCCGCCACGAGCGACGAATTCAAAAACGTCGCCGCGATGCCGCTGGCTTGCAATGCGTCCACTTGGTCTTTCATCAATGCTATCAAGGGTGAAACGACGACGGTCAAACCGTCGCGCGCGAGCGCTGGCAATTGAAAACAAAGCGATTTTCCGCCGCCGGTCGGCAGCAGCGCGAACACGTCTTTGCCCGCGAGCGAGTCGCGGATGATTTCTTCCTGCAACGGGCGGAATGAAGTGAAGCCAAAATACTGTTTGAGCAATGGCAACAAAACAGTTTCGGTTTTCATTGGAAGGTGATTATTTCAGTGATATTCCTGAATTGTCTTCACCGCGTAGCCGGATTTTTTTAACGCGGCGATGCCGAGCGCGGCGGCCTTCGCACCGCTCAACGTCGTGGCAATCGGCGTGCCGGTATAAACCGCTGTCGTGCGGATTTTCACCTCGTCCTCGCGCGGCGCGGCGCCGCTGGGCGTGTTGATGACAAATTGAATTTCCTTGTTCTTAAGCAGGTCAATCACGTTCGGGCGGCCTTCGAGCAGTTTGAGAATGCGCTGAACTTTCAGGCCGGCCTTCTCCAAAATCGCCGCCGTGCCGCTCGTGGCGACGAGTTCAAAGCCAAGTTCCGAAAATGATTTTGCGACCGCCGCGACTTCATTTTTATGTTCGTCGCTGACGCTGATGAAAATTTTTCCCTTGAGCGGCAGCGGCGAATTCGCGGCCATCTGCGATTTCGCGTAAGCCACACCGAGGTCGGCGTCCAATCCCATGACTTCGCCGGTGGAACGCATTTCCGGCGAGAGCAAGATGTCCTGGCCGACGAATTTGTTGAACGGGAAAACGGATTCCTTCACCGCCCAATACTTCGTCCAGATTTCCTCGGTGAAATTCAGTTCCTTCAAAGTTTTTCCGGCCATGACTTTTGCCGCAAGTTTCGCCAGCGGCTTGCCGATGGCTTTGGAAACGAACGGCACGGTGCGCGACGCGCGCGGATTGACTTCGAGGACAAAAACTTTTTCGCCTTTGACGGCGTATTGCACGTTCATCAGGCCGATGACTTTCAGTTCGCGCGCCATGGCGTG
This sequence comes from uncultured Verrucomicrobiota bacterium, assembly GCA_964249225.1. GTDB lineage: Bacteria > Verrucomicrobiota > Verrucomicrobiia > Limisphaerales > UBA11358 > UBA11358. The sequence goes on from CAXUBD010000006.1 coordinate 19,243, forward strand.
CGTGTAAGTGCGAATGGTTTCAATCACACTTTTTGAAAGCGTGTGCGGCGGCAAGACCATCGCGGCGTCGCCGGAATGCACGCCGGCGAATTCGATGTGCTCCAGCATTCCGCCGATGACGATGGTGCCTTCGTTCGGATTTTTGAAATGGCCGACGTCGGTGATGCAGTCCACGTCAACCTCGGTCGCGTCTTCGAGAAATTTGTCAACGAGCACCGGGCGATCCGATGAAACCTCGACGGCAAATTTCATGTAGTGCGTCAACTCGGCGTCGGAATAAACAATCTGCATCGCGCGTCCGCCGAGCACAAAACTTGGGCGCACGAGAACCGGATAAGTTAGTCGCTTGGAAATGACGAGCGCTTCTTCCGCGTTCGTGGCGAGTCCGTTTGGCGGCTGCGGAATTTTCAGTTTGTCGAGCATCGCGGCGAACAATTTTCTGTCCTCGGCGATCTCGATGCTCTGCGGCGAAGTGCCGATGATGTTGACGCCGTTTTTTTGCAGGCCGAGCGCGAGGTTCAGCGGCGTTTGGCCGCCGAATTGCGCGATGGCGCCCCAGCATTTTTCGCGTTCGTAAATGTGCAGCACGTCTTCAAGCGTGAGCGGCTCGAAAAACAGTTTGTCGCTCGTGTCGTAATCCGTCGAAACCGTTTCGGGATTTGAATTGACCATGATGGTTTCAAATCCGTCTTCCTTGAGCGCAAACGCGGCGTGAACGCAGCAGTAATCAAATTCAATTCCCTGCCCGATGCGGTTCGGCCCGCCGCCGAGAATCATCACTTTTTTCGCGGTGTTACCTTTGACCTCGTCATCGCCGCGATCGTAGGTGGAATAATAATACGGAGTGTAAGCTTCGAATTCGGCGGCGCAGGTGTCCACGAGGCGATAACTCGGAACCAGATTTATTTTTTTGCGCCACGCGCGAATTTCGTCCTCGGTCGTGCCGGTGAGATGCGCGATCTGCCGGTCGGAAAAACCCAAGCCTTTGGCTTTGGTTAAAATTTCAGAATTGAGTGGCGGCATCGGCGCGACAGTAAGCCGGAAAAGTTTTCGCGTGTCCAGCGGGGATTGAATCCGCTTGCGCCCTGCGCGATTTCGCGTTAGGAAATTGCGATGAAACGAATCGGATTCGCGCTTTTGGGGCTGGCGTTGTTCGCCCCGGTTTTGGCATCGGCGCAAATTGATCCGGTCAAGCGCGACCTCATCCAGTTCGGCTACAACCAGGCTTTTGAGGGACACCAGCCGCTGGCGGCCTACGCTTTTTATTATCATAACCAGCCGGATTTTCTCCGCACCAACCTGACGCTGCGGCTGGCGGTCGCGCCGGTTTATCTGGATTCCGAACTCGGCTTCGTCGGCGCGCTGGGGCCGAACACGGATGTGGGCATCGGCGTCGCGGGCGGCGGTTTTTCGGACAGCTACAACGAGATTCGCGGCGGCGAATTTCTGCCGGGCGAATCGTTTGACGGCAACGGCGCGGAGATTTCCGCGAGCCTGTATCATCTGTTCGATCCCGGCCGCGAAATCCCGCTGAATTTTCTTTTGCGCGGCACCGCGCATTATTCTTTATACAATCGCAACGACGACACGACGCCTGCGTTTCAATTGCCGAACGACCACGGCGATTTCAGCCTGCGCACCGGCTTCCGTTTTGGCGGCGTCGAGCCGACGCTGTTTCCCGCGCTGGCGATGGAATTGTCCGTCTGGTATGAGGGACACTTGCGCAGCGAATCCGGCGCGTATGGTTTGGATCGCGACCGCGACCTGAAGGAACAATCGCATTTGTTCTGGGCGGAAGCCGCGCTGGCCTACACGTTCACCAACAGCGGGCAAAGTTTTTACGTCCGGCTGACCACGGGCACGAGCGTGGACGCGGATCGTTTCAGCGCGTATCGCCTCGGCGGATTTCTGCCGCTCATCGCCGAATATCCGCTTTCGCTGCCCGGCTATTTTTACCAGGAAATCAACGCGCGCCAGTTTGCCTTGCTCAACGTGAATTATCTTTTGCCGCTGGACAAAAAAAAGCGCTGGAACCTTGATTTCAATGCCGCCAGCGCGTTCGTCGATTATCTGCCCGGCGAAGCACAACCCGGCAAC
>CAXUBD010000006.1:21349-25831 GCA_964249225.1 uncultured Verrucomicrobiota bacterium
GATGACGGCGATGCCGCAGATGGTCGCTCTCTTCAACGGCGTGGGCGGCGGCATTATGTATCACTCGCGTTCCGACCGATGGAAAGTCATGCTCGATTACGGCTACGGCATTGACGCCATCCGCTCGCACGGGCGCGGCGCGAACAGCGTCGGCATCCTGGTGCAATTCGATCTCGGCAAAATGCGCAGCAAAAATTTCAATTCCGCCCAACCCTCGCTCTGGCGCGGCTGGCAGCGGGTCTTTGATTGAAAAAAATCGCCGCCGTTTTTTCAAAGTTCAAAATCACCTTGCGCCCGCCGCCGCCGCTTGGTTCACTATGAGCGGTCGCGCATATGGTGGAATTGGCAGACACGCTACTTTGAGGTGGTAGTGCCGCAAGGTGTGCAGGTTCAAGTCCTGCTATGCGCACCAAACTTTTTTAACGCCGTCCGCGCGCCGAAAGAAATTTCTCCACGTATTTGCCGAGCAAATCCGCCTCCAGATTCACCGCGTCGCCGATTGTGCGTTCGCGCAACGCCGTCACCGCCAGCGTGTGCGGAATGATCCACACACGAAAACTTTTTTTGCTCACGCCTGCGACAGTGAGACTGATTCCGTCAATCGCAATCGAGCCTTTGTGAATGACGTAACGCATCACGTCCGGCGGCGCGGCGATTTCCAGAAGATGATCCGCGCCCGATTTTTCCCAGCGTAAAATTTCCCCGACGCCGTCCACATGGCCCGTCACGAAATGGCCGCCGAACTCGCCGTCCGCGCGCAACGGGCGTTCCAGATTCACCAGCGAACCGGTTTTGAGAAATTTAAAATTGGTCCGTCGCCAGCTTTCTTGCAGCAAATCCAATCGCACCAATTTATTTTTCCCGCGCGCGGAAATTTTCACCGCCGTCAAACAGCAGCCGTTCACCGCGAGACTGTCGCCCAGTTTCAAGCCGCGCGCGGAAATTTCCGCGCGCAACGTCAACGCAATGGATTTTGCGCCGCGCACGATCTTTTCGACCGTGCCGGTTTCTTGGACGATGCCCGTGAACATTTATTTAATTTAATGGTGGGGCGAGACTCCGTCGAGCCGTGTTTAATGAATGCGCGCCGTCATCATCAAATCTTCGCCGATTTTTCCCCATTCGACTTCGCGCAATTGAACCGCATCCGCCAGATTTTTTGCGCCGTCGCCCGCGACCCCTTTGCGCGCATCGCGCCCGCCGAGAATTTTCGGCGCATAAAAGAACGCCACGCGCTGCGCGAATCCGCCGAGCAAAAATGACGCATTCACCTCGCCACCACCCTCGACGAGCAGGCTGGTCACGTTTTCCGAACCAAGTTTCTTCAGCAGCCAGCGCAAATCCAGTTTTGGATTTTGGATTTTGGATTTTGGATTGGCGGCTGGCGCGACAATGACGTTCACTTTTTTTTCCAGCGCGGCCACGCGATTTTTTGACGCGCGCTTGCCGACGACAATCGTCGTCAGCGCCGCAAATTCATCGCTCACCACTTTTGCGTTCAGCGGCGTCCGCGCAAACGAATCGAGCACGATGCGTCGCAGTTGTTTCGCGCTTTGGACTTTGGACTTTGGACTTTGGACTGGCCGGAACGTCAAAGACGGATCGTCCGCCAGAATCGTGTTCACGCCGGCAAGAATCGCATCGCTGCCCTGCCGCAATTTCATTCCGTGCGCGCGGGCTTTTTCGCCGGTGATCCATTTGGATTCGCCGCCCGCCGTCGCAATTTTTCCGTCCAGTGTCATCGCGGCCTTCACGGTTACGAACGGCGTGCGTTGGACAATCCAATGGTTAAATGCTTCGTTCAATCTCGCGCATTCATCGCTCAAAACTCCGTGGACAACTTCAATTCCCGCGCGCCGCAAAATTTTAAAAGCCTTGCCCGCGTGTTTCGGATTGGGATCGGTCGCGCCGACAATCACTTTTTTTATTCCGGCGGAAATTATGACTTCCGTGCATGGCGGCGTGCGCCCGTGCGTGGAGCATGGTTCAAGCGTTACATAAAGCGCCGCGCCGCGCGGATTTTGCCCGCGTTTCTGCGCGTCGCGGAGCGCCTCGATTTCCGCGTGCGGCCAGCCCGCGCGCCGGTGCCAGCCGCGCCCAATGATTTTTCCGCCTTTCACCAAAACTGCGCCGACCATCGGGTTCGGCGAAGTCGCGCCATAGCCGCGCCGCGCGAGGCGAAGCGCGAGGCGCATGAATTGAACGTCCGTCATCGCGCCAGCGTAGCCGCTGACGCGCGAAGTCTCAAACGGAAATGACTCGCGCGTCATCCGCCGGCAACGCAAAATTGCAGCGCATGTCATCGGACACCCAGAAATTCCGCATCGGCTCCGTAAATTTCTTGAACGCCGTGCCGCTCACGCGCGGCATCGAAAGCGAACTCGTTCTCGCCACACCCGCCAAGCTCGCCGAAATGCTCCGGCGCGACGAACTCGACGCCGCGCTCGTCAGCATCACGGAAGTTTTGCTCAACGACCGCTACGATATTCTGGACGACATCGCCATCGCCTCGCTCGGCGAAGTTTATAGCGTAATTCTTGCGCATAAAAAACCGCTCGAAGAAGCAGCGGAAGTTTTCTGCGACACCGCGTCGCTCACGAGTGTGAACCTGTTAAAAGTTCTGCTTGCGGAGAAAAATTTATTTCCAAAATTTTTGCCACTGGAAAATTACGAAGCCGCGATTGAAAAAGATTTTGTTTTGCTCATCGGCGACCGTGCGATTGATTTTCAACGCGCGCCGCACACGCACGAAATTTACGACCTCGGCTGGGCGTGGACTGAAATGACGAATTTGCCCTTTGTTTATGCGGTCTGGGCCCTGCGGCGCGGAATTGATAACAAGGAACTGCGCCGCGAACTGCGCGAGGCGAAAAATTTTGGCATGGACACGCTGGATTACGTCATCGGCAGCCGCGAGGAATACGACGAGGATTTCCGCCGCGATTATTTCGAGTGGCACATCCATTACCATCTAGCCTCGGACGAAAAACGCGGCATCGCGAAATTCTGCGAGCTTTTGACGAAGCACAATCTCGGCCCGGTTTTTGAACCGAAGTTTGTCACCTGATTTTTTACGGAAGCAAACGGAGGAAACGGAGAAAAAAATTCTCTGTTCTCTCCGTTCGCTTCTGTTCAATTCCCGTTTTCCAGCTTCGCCAAAGTTTCAGGATCGCGCACGTCCACCCAGCGGCCTTGGATTTCCAGGCCAGCCAGTTTTTGCCCGCTGGCGATGAGCGCGCTGATGGCGTCGGTCAATTCGTATTCGCCGCGCGGAGATTTTTGCAGGCGCGACGTGAATTCAAAAATCACCGGGCGGAAAACATAAATGCCCGCGTTATACCACGCCGGAACGCCGGGCTTGAGCCAGCCATCGCGACGCAATTGTTCCAACTGCTCGCGCGACGGTTTTTCCACGAGCCGTTTTAGGCAGAATTGTTCGTCGAAAAAATTCAGGCCGCCCTTCGTCACGTCCTCGCCGGGCGTGACGGTGATGACGCCCGCGAAATCGCTCTCGCCAAAACGCCGAAGCATCTGAGGATACGTTTCGGGCGCGACGAGGATGTCGCCGTAAGTCAGCAGAAACGGCGAGTCGCCGATGAAATTTTTCGCGAGTTCCGGCGCCTTGCCCGTGCCGTCCTGGATGAACTGGCGGCCAAAGGAAATCTGCGCGCCGAATTTTTTGCCGTCGCCGAAATGATTTTCGATCACGTCCGCGCGCCAGCCGGTGACGATGAAAATCTCGCGGACGCCCGCTGCGATGACGCCCGCGACGATAAGTTCTAAAATGGGTTTGCCCAACGCCGGATGTTTGAGCATCGGTTTAGGCAACTCGTTTGTGAGTTCCCTCATACGCGTGCCTTTGCCGGCGGCGAGGATGACGGCTTTCATTTCAACCACAGATGAACACAGATGGGCGCGGATGAAAAATAAAAACTAAGGCGCGGGCGAAATTTCTTTGCGGCGGTTCTTGACACAGAAGCCCACGATTGCTATTTTGTGGGCATGAGCGCGCAACGCATCCATCTGCTTTTGAGCAAGGAATCGCTTTCCTTTGGCCGCCAGCTTGCCCGGAAGAAAAAGACCAGCATTTCCCGGCTGGTCGAGGGATTTTTTCTGGCCGGACGCAATCACGTTCGCAGCGACAAACCGTTTTCCGAACGCTGGGCAGGCCCCGACGGCAAAATAACGATGCGCAAATTCAATAAATCGGATGCGCGGGGAATTCGCCTCGCCAAAAAATACGCGTGAAAATTTTGCTGGATTGCGATGTCTTGCTGGATCAACTGCTGCGGCGCGAACCGTTTTTGGCCAATGCATCGCGCGTTTTCAACGCCTGTGAAGCCGGAAAAATTCACGGAGCCATCGCCTGGCATTCTCTGGCCAACGCTCATTATGTGGCAGACAACGGCAAAAGGGCGCTGAAATTTTTTAAAGACCTGCTTTCGTTTGTGGAAGTTGCGGGCGGTGACACGGAACTGGCAC
>CAXUBD010000007.1:0-2070 GCA_964249225.1 uncultured Verrucomicrobiota bacterium
TCAAGCAGCGCGGCTACGCGACCGGCAAGCGCAACGGGCGCATGGAAGGATTTTTTCACGGCACGGGCCACGGCCGCGGCCTGGAGATCCACGAAGCGCCGCGCATGGGCGCGACTTCCACGGGCAAGTTGAAAGCCGGACAGGTCGTGACCGTCGAGCCGGGACTATATTATCCCGAAATCGGCGGCGTGCGGCTGGAAGACGTCGCGCTGGTCACGGCCAACGGCGCGAAAAATCTGACGCGGTTTGAGAAGGTTTTGGAAATTTGATTTGACCGCGATTCACTAAATCAATTCGCTCTGCTTCTCCGTTTTGCCTTCACGCTGCGCCTTGGCAAATGGATTTAATTGCGGCGGCGCTTCCACGCGCTCTTTGCCGCTCAACAATCCTTCAATCGTCAGGATTTGGATTTTGGGATAATCCTTGTCGTGCCAGAGTTTGGATTCGTAACGCCCCGCGTCCGCCGCTTCTTCGCGCATCGGCTTCGTGGGTTTTTCCAGCGTGATCAAAATTCCGGCGGCGAATTTCTGGTTGTTCACGTCGCCGAGCAAGGTGGAAACATCGTTGCGCTGCACACCGCCGCCTTTGACCTGCACGAGGATTTTCTGGCGGACGGCTTCCGTCTTTTCCGGGAAGCGCACGCGCCCTCGCGTGCTCGATTGAGCGCCTCGCTCAATCGTTTCGGATGCGGCGGACGGGGCGTCCGCCGCGACACGCGGGGCGCGTGTGCTCCCTGAAATGTAATCGTAAAAATACAGCATCCCGTCCACGCCGCGATCGGCGCCTTTGCCGTCGCCTTCCGTGCGCGGGCGGGCGTCAATCAGCGAGAGCGCCCATTGCTGGAACTGCCACTTGTCCAGTTCCGCCAGCGCCTTGGCGCTGCCGAAATCCGTGGGCTGGCCGCGTTCCTCAAACTCCGCGTCCGCGCCGAAGGCGTCTTTGAGCCGGCGTTTGATGAGATTGATGGCGAGGTAGGTGACATCAATGCCGATCCATTGCCGGCCGAGTTTTTGCGCCGCGTGAATGGTCGTGCCGCAACCGCAAAACGGATCAAGCACGATGTCGCCTTTGTTGCTGCTGGCAGAAATAATTCGTTCGAGCAATGCCTGTGGTTTTTGTGTTGGATAACCAAGACGTTCTGCGGCTTGTGAATTAAGAAGTGAAATGTCATTCCAAAAACTTCCAATTGGATCACCTTTATCCAAATCAGGGCGTAACTTTCTGTAAGGAACATTTTTCGATGACCATCCGAGATTCCCTTCAGCGTCAATCTGCTTTAACTTTTCAATTTCAACGCGCCAACCCCACGGACCAGGTGTGTAACCTTTGTATTCATAAACAAGATTTGGACGATTGCCCATGCTTGCAGAACGTATAATTGGCCCATCAGTGAATTTTCCTTTTTCATCAACTCTGTCATACTTGATTTCCAATTCTTGTTCCGACAAGCGAACTCTGATTTCATCGAGGTTGAGTTCCGCATCGTTTGATTTTGCGTAAAAGAAAATTGTATCTGTAAAAGGACTGTAACGTTTGTTTGGATATTGCGAGCCTTTTGGATTTGTAGAACGCACCCAGATAATTTCGTTTCGGAAATTTTCTTGTCCGAAAATTCCATCCAGAATCATCCGCAGATAATGGCTCGCGGTCGGGTCGCAATGGAGATACAGGCTGCCGGTGGGTTTGAGGACGCGATGCAGTTCCACCAAACGCGGCGCCATCATCGCCAGATACGCCATCATCGGAGAATTTTTCAGGAAGGAATGCAACGCCTCCACCATTTCCACGACGGCGGTGTTCGGGCAATTGTCCACGAATTCGGCGTAGGTCTGCGCGGCGTCCGCCCAGTTCCAGGTGTCCGTAAAGGCGTGGAACTGCGCCTGGCTCGCCTCGCCGGAAGCCTCGCGGAACAGGACGTTGTAATCCGCATTGGAATTGAACGGCGGGTCGAGATAAACGAGGTCAACGCTCGCGTCGGTAAAAAGCTTCGCGTCGCGCAGCCAAGTGAGATTGTCGCCGAACAGGAGGCGGTTCATGGACATTTGATTTAGCAGGTGGTGCGACGAAGCG
>CAXUBD010000007.1:2080-20151 GCA_964249225.1 uncultured Verrucomicrobiota bacterium
CAGCGCCCGCTTATCAGAAATATCCTTTAGGCTCTAGTATTTTTAACAATAGTTTCCTGTTATTGATTTCGTCTTTTGAAAAGAGGACTTCGTGTATGTAAGTGGCGGGAACTACTGTTGCGATACCGGCGTTCTCCTGTGGATTATAAGGAGTGCCAATAAAAGCCGTCACAATCCCCGCTAAAATAATTTTATCATGTTCCCCAGATTTGCTGGATAACAGGTTCAAAGTCTTTAGAATCGGGATACTCCTTTCAGTTCTAAAAAATGCTGGTGAGCCACTATTGCCGGGATAAGCAGAAGTTTCCATGAAAAACAAATTTTGTCCGGAAAGTGGTTCGTCAGGTATCATTGCCAAATGCCCAAAGCGACAAATTGGGAGGTTGCGTTTAGAACGATAAAACTCAACGAATAAACCGATGTAAAACATGTCGTAACCTTCTTTAATTTCATACTGATTCATCTTTTTTGGAGTTAGCAAAAGTGAAGAATCAATACCTGCAATATTGATATTATTTGGGATATAGGCGAGTGGAGCGTTAGTATTTGCGGAAGAAAATCCAAAAGTGACAACAGCCATATCAACTGCTGAATTTGTTGAAAACAGAACACGTAAGGCTCCATTTGTTATCTGCGAGGTGATAGGAACATAGGTTATTCCATTGGTGTTGTTGTTAAATCGTAGATATACATCGGAACGCAAATTGCCTTTCTCATCAAACAAAACATGTTTTGCAGTAACAAAATACCACGGATGAAAAACCATTGCATTTTTTCCGACAAATGGAAGGGGAATATATATGTGAGGATAATGAATCGAGGAAACTTTTATGATAAAAACTGTTCCCATCGGGCCATAGTTCGTCCCGTTTTTGTGGAAGAAAAAGAGAATAGTGTTCTTGTCAAAATCAGAAGGTATTGTTGATGGTTCTCCTGTTAATGGAATTTGGTTCTGGTTAGGAGAGAGTGGAAAGAATGGAAAATATGCAGGCAATTCAATTCTTCAGCAATGCCATATTGACAGAGCAACAATAGTCCAATAATCAATGCGTTTTTCATAATTTCTAATTTTGAATCTGTGAGAAAATTCTTAAAGAGGTCATTCCTAAATACGCCCCTTTCCGAACCAAGTCGAGAAATTCTCATCAAACGAATGCCAATCGTTCCAAAGTGTTTCGCCGGAATTCCAAACCGGGGACGGGGATTTGCGGTCGTTCCGGGAATTCATCATAAGTGCGCTTGTCCAATTCCCGGCCGGTTTCTTTTTTGCGGACGCCGCCCCATTGTTTGAAAAAGAAAGCGACTTTAGCGCGGTGGCATTGTGCGCGGATGTCCCGCACCCAATCGGCATTCATCGGGCGCGCGCCCGGCCCGCTTTCGCCGCCGACAATCACCCAATCCATGTTCTTCAAATTGAGCGGGCCAAGGAATTCCAGCAGCGGTTCGACGCTCAAGAAGCGGACTTGCGCGGGCGCGGCGCGCAACAAATCAATGCGCGGCAATCCGTGCTTTTGATTTTCCACGCTCACGCCCCACCAGATTTGCGGTTGTTCCGCCGCGAACTTCAATTTGCCTTTCAACAATTGTTGCATCCGGTCGGCGCGTTTGGTGAGCACTTGATAGGTGTGCCAGTTGGCGGCGGTCATCACACGCGCGACTTTGACGATGTAATCATCCGGCACTTTGGGATGAAACAGATCGCTCATGGAGTTCACGAAAATTCTTTGTGGCTTTGCCCAGCGCAGCGGGTCACCGAGTTTTTCCGGCACGAGACGAATGTCAAATCCCTGTTCAAACGGATGGCCAGACACGCCGCGAAATCTTTCCGCAAACGTCTCGGCGTAGCAATGCAAACAGCCGGGGCTGATCTTGGTGCAACCGCGAACCGGGTTCCACGTCACGTCCGTCCATTCGATTTTTGAATTCGCGCTCATCGGAAAAAGTTTCTCACAGATGGATGGACAAATACAGTCCAAGTAAAATTTTACGCTCGGCATACACATTGATCATAAGTCAGCCGCTTGCCTTCGGTGCGTTTGACCGCTTCGACAACGCGCTCGCCGTCATTGAGTTTGCGTGTATTCCAGCGAAAAGCAAATTCATCACAATAACGGTGAAGATGTTCCTTACTCACGGCATGAAACGTTCCCAGCAGTCCGCGTTTTATCAATGAGAAAAAAGATTCGGCCCAGTTCACCCCGGAAGTGGTGCCATCCTCGTTGCGCTCGGTGTATTGCTGCTTGGAATGGTTCACAATGTCATGCCGTCCCCCGAGATGCTTGGTAATCGGATAAAGGATGGTGTGATAAACACGGCTTTGATCGGTATTGACGATGGTGCCATTTTCAATGTTTTCAAAAAGAAAATGGCCCACATTGTTCTGCGTCACATTCGGCACGACCTTGGTGCGGACATGGCCTCCGCGCTCCACCACCGCGACAACCGGAACTTTATTGGAGTTCTTGCGATAGCCGGGCAGCACGGTTCGCGGATCACCTGGCCGTGGTTTTCCGCCCACAAAAGTCTCATCCACTTCGCAGATGCCGGAAGTGTTGCCGAGTTTCTGCCGGTTCGCCTGGTCTTCCGTCAGCGCGAAGCGAATCCGGTGCATGAGGAACAAAGCCGACTTGTGGGTGATTTGACAGTTGCGCTCAATCTCCCGCGCGCTTACGCCCTTCTTGCTGGCGCAAACGCGCCAGAAACCATACGCCCAATGCCTCAACGGCAATTTTGAATCTTCGTAAATCGCGCCCGTGCGAACCGTGTATTGCTCACCGCAAGCGCGGCAGCGCCAGAGATAGCGTTTATTCCGCCCGCCCGTGCGGCCCGTCATCTTGTAAACATTGGCGCTCTGGCAATGCGGGCATACGGGTGAATTACCCCAGCGTTGCCGCTCAAAGAACTCAACCGCAGCCTTTTCGTCACCACAGGCTTTGGGCAGGCGCTTGATCACGTCCGATTTCGCAAGCTCAGGATGTTTCTTATCATTCATGGAACGATCTTCCATGACGGGGTCGGACATCGGCTGGGCTACCGACCCAAATTTGCGTTATCTACATACTCCCGATTGTTTTCATAACAATTCCCGCTGGCCGGTTTCGCTGATTTTCAAGATTTTCAGCCAAAAACTTTCGCCGAGCGGATGGCGAGTGAATAACGTAAAACGATATAATGGATTGTTTTCAGGAATCGGGACATGGCGCGTGCCGATAAAGCCTTCTTCTTTTTGAAATCGGTCGCAGAAATGTTCGACAGCCAGCCGGCCAAATTCTCCGGCCTCTTTGTTTTCCCATTCATGCCAGCTTTGATCGCCCAGAAAATTGTCGAGGGCGGTTTGTCCGCTTTTGGATTTGAAATATTGTGGAACATTCCAAACGATGCCAAGGCGGTATTGAATGGTGACAAGCAAATCTATCCGGGAGCTTTTTGCCAAAGCTTTCATTGCCGACAATGGAGTTTGCGAAATGCCGGTGGGATCAACGAAGGCGACGACGAGAGTTGTCTTATCAAATTTCAGCCGGCCTGATTCCGCGACCTTTATCCAATTTTCAGGAATAATTTTAATTTTGGAGGTTTTTGGATGGTCGCCGACGCGTTGTGTCAACGCTTTCACGGATTCAGGACCATCTTCGATAAAAATGTATTCGTCGAAATCATAATCCAGCGCAACCAACGGCGAACCCGGAAATTCCTCGCTGGTTCCTTCAATTTGACAACGGCCCGGCCCGGCCATGACATCGAGATAAACCAGTTTGAATTTCCGATGCATGGAAGCGGTAGTGATGCCACAATAATTTTTCAGATAATGATGTTTGCGCTTTGCCCATATACCACTTTTGCGAACAGGAAGTTCGTCGTTTATCGAAAGATTGCCCATGTGAATTTTTGGCAGAATCCGCCCATTTCCGAACCATGTCGAGAAATTTCTGGGATTTTCAATCAACGCCAAGGCACAAAGACGCCAAGCAAGACCGGAAATTAACGGTAGAAATCATTTTTACCTTGGGAGGCGGCTGCTCTAACGTCGTCCGTCGCGCCGGTAATAGTCGGTTCAAGGCTGTTCCGCAAAATGTCAAAAAACAAGCCATGCGGATGACGCGGGTTGTCTTGCTTTGGAACAATGAGCGGTAAGACAAGGGATTTTTACCCAAAAACGGCATAAAAAATCTTTGGGTTGTCATTTTTAATCTGTGGTTTGTTCCAAATAATCTTTCGTTTGCTTCAAAACAACTTCCGTTTGCTCCATATAATCTTCCGTTTGTTCCAAAAAATCTTCCGTCTGGCCAAAAAATCCGCCGGATGCCGCAAATAATCTTCCATTTATCGCAAATAATCTTCCGTATGCTTCAAAACATCTTCCAGATGCTCCAAATAATCTTCCGTTTGCCTTAAATAATCTTCCGTTTGTTCCAAATAATCTGCCGGTTGCTCCAAAATAACTTCCGTTTGTCCCAAATAATCCGGCGGATGGTCCTGATACAATCGTTTTCCAATCAATTCCAATCGTTTAGACGATTTTATAAATTGAAGCAGATGAAAAGAGAAAATTGTTTTTCATTGTATGCGATTCAATTGTTCTGACAAATCTTGCGGGATAATTCAACTTATGCTTTATTCCATCAGGGACGGCGCGCCTCTTTGAATGAAACCGGCGCACGCGCTGTCTATTAAAACAAGTTTATGAATTACGGATTTTACGGTTGGAACATGTCGTGGTTTTTGTTCGCGATCCCCGGAATGCTCCTCGGCATCTGGGCGCAGATCAAATTGCACTCGGCTTACGGCAAATACAGCCAGATCGCCGTCGAGTCCGGCATGACCGGCGCGGAAGCCGCGCGCCGCATTCTCGACGACGCCGGTCTCCACAACGTGCCGGTCGAGGAAATTCCCGGACGCTTGAGCGATCATTACGACCCGACCAAGCGCGCGCTGTTTTTGTCGTCGGACAATTTTCACGGACGCACCATCGCGGCGGTCGGCGTGTCGGCGCACGAAGCGGGTCACGCGTTGCAACATCAGGCGGCCTACGCCTTGTTCGGCGTGCGCATGGCGCTCGTGCCGGCGATGCAGTTCGCGAGCTACGCGTGGATGGGCGTGCTGTTTTTAGGTTTCGTGCTGCACATGCTGCCGCACATGATTCTCATCGCCATCGCGATTTTCGCGGTGATGACGCTGTTCCAACTCGTGACGCTCCCGGTCGAATACGATGCCAGCAGCCGCGCAAAGGCGCAGTTGTTCCGCCTCGCCTTGTGCGCGAGGACGAACGCGCGGGCGTGAGCAAGGTGCTGAACGCCGCCGCGCTCACCTACGTCGCCGCGCTGGTCAGCACGGTGATGGAACTGCTTTATTTCATAACGGCCTCGCGGAGAAATTAATTCGGGAGGGACGGCGTGTCGCCATCCCAAAATTAAATCAGGGTTGCCGACACGGCAACCGTCCCAAATTAATTTTCTTTGCCCCGGCGCGTTTCGTCTTTAACGTCTTTGCCGATGGCCACCAAAACCAAAAAGCCAAAAGCGGTCAAAGTTAAAGATCGCGCGAAAATTTCCGCGCCGGCAGCCACCAAGCCCGCCGCCTACGTCATCCCCGATTCCGCGCCGCCCAAGCCCGCCGACGGCGAACCCGCGCCGTCCCGTTCCGAAAGCATGCATTACGACGGCGACACCGCCATCCGGCTTTATTTGCGCGAAATCGGCCAGGTGAAATTGCTGACGCCGTCGGAAGAAATCGAACTCGCCGCGCGCATCAAGAAGGGCGACAAAAAAGCCCGCGAGCACATGATCAAGGCGAACTTGCGCCTCGTCGTGAAAATCGCGCGCGACTACGAAGGCATCGGCTTGCCGCTGCTCGATTTGATCAGCGAAGGCAACATCGGCTTGATGAAAGCCGTCGAGCGTTTTGATCCGAGCAAGGGCGGGAAACTTTCCACCTACGGTTCGTGGTGGATCAAGCAGGCCATCAAGCGCGCGCTCGCCAACCAGTCCAAGACCATCCGCCTGCCCGTGCATCTCGTGGACAAGATTTCCAAGATGCGCCGCATCGCGATGAAATTGCAGGAAGAGCTTGGCCGCGAGCCGACCGACGAGGAACTTGCCGGCGAACTCGGCATGACCACCGCGCGCGTCGCGCAAATGCGCCAGGCCGCCATCCGCCCGACTTCGCTCGACGCGCCGATTGGCGACGAGGATTCCAACAGCTACGCCGAAATCGTCGAGGACGAAAACGCGACCTCGCCTTACGACAATCTCGAGGACAAGACCGTGACCGGAATGTTGCAGGACATGGTCAAGCATCTGGACGAACGCGAGGCGACGATTCTGCGTTTCCGTTTCGGCCTTGACGGCGGCTCGGAAAAAACCTTGGAGGAAGTCGGCGTGAAATTTGGCGTCACGCGCGAACGCGTCCGCCAGATTCAAAACCTCGCGCTGCGCAAACTGCGCAAGATGATTGAGAAGCTCGAAAAAGAAAAAACCAAGGAGAATAAATGGCAGTCTTCCGAGGTCTGAAAAATTCAAATTTACGTAGCGGCGTGTCGGCAGACCGCCGCATTTCCAACTGAAACAATGTTTGCGGCTCTCTGCCGAGCAGCCGCTACGCCGGTTTACAATGGTTTCAAAATGTTGATTTGCTGTAGCGTCGAGCCTCCGGCTCGAAAATCAGCGCACAGCGCCGACGCTACCACAAGGACATCACTTAAATAAATTTATGCCCAACGTCACCGCCAACGAAATCGTAAAAGCCATCCGCAACGTCTCGGATTTTCCCAAGCCCGGCATCCAGTTCAAGGACATCACGCCGGTGCTGGCCGACGCGCGGCTGTTCGCCGGCGCGATTGATTTGTTGACGCAGAATTTTGCGCCCGGTTCCGTGGACGCCGTCGTGGGCATTGACGCGCGCGGATTTATTTTCGCCGCCGCCGCCGCGTTGAAATTGCGCGCCGGCTTCGTGCCCGTCCGCAAAAAAGGCAAACTGCCCTTCACCACGCACGAGGAAGATTACGCGCTCGAATACGGCTCGGCGACCGTGGCGATGCACATTGACGCGCTCAAGCCCGGCGCGCGCGTGCTGCTGATTGACGACCTGCTGGCCACCGGCGGCACCGCCGCCGCCGCGACCGCGCTGGTGAAAAAACTCGGCGCGCAGATTCTGGAGATCAGCTTTCTCATCGAATTGAAATTCCTGAACGGCCGTGAAAAATTGAAGGACTATCCGATCCGTTCCGTCGTGGTTTATTAAAGGAGGACAGGGAACAATGAACAATGAACGGAACGTTTTCCTGATTTCCTGTTTTTCTTATTAACTCATTTGGTATGTTTTAACTTGCATTTTAGTCTCTTCTTTTTTACTCTGTCCGCGTTCGGAATTTCCAGCAGTAATCAACAGGAGTCTTGGGCATGGGTCGGAAACAACAGGCTGGGTCGGTCGCAATTTGGGGCGGAGATACGGCGTTTCTTCTCTGCTGGCTAAATACAGAGACGGAGACGAAGGAAAAATAATATGAAAACGAACCTAACGTCCAAATTTCTTCTGGCTGGACTAATAACACTCTCGCTTGTATCGGCAAAAGCACAAACATATGTATCTGTGACGGTGCAGCCCAATCCGTCCGGCCGTTCTTTCACTGTTGATGGCATTTCTTATACAAACGCCCAACCCTTTAGTTGGGTTTCTGGCGACAGTCACACAATAGCCACAACCTCTCCACAAAGTGGCGGATCAGGCATTCAATATGTTTGGAGTAATTGGAGCGATAACGGCACAATTTCGCATACCGTGAATCCAACCATTAGCACCATCTATACGGCCAACTTTATTACACAGTATTATCTTTCGATGGATGCAGGATATGGAGGCAGCGTAATAATGGGGACCAGCGGATTTTATAACAGCGGAACAAACGTTACAATTAAAGCCAGACCCATCAGTGGTTACAGTTTTGTTAAATGGTCAGGGAGTGGCACAGGCTCGTATTTGGGAAGCAACAATCCGGCTTTAGTCACGATGAATAGCCCCATTTCTGAAAATGCCCTTTTTGTGGTGACCCCGATTTTCGGCAATCCACAAATCTATCCGCAGCCCTTCGGCAATAGCCAATTAGGGATAACATTGTCAGGCGTTTCATCAGGAGAAACGATTGTTTTTCAAGTTTCAACCGACTTGAAGAATTGGACTTCATTTCAGACCAATGTCATGAACGGTTCAACATTCCTATTTTCATATCTCATTAATCCCGCCACGAAAGGCCAGTATATCCGCGCTGTGTTGCAATAAACTAATTTGCATAATCCGTGGGACTTGAAAGTGACGCGCGGGAAATGATTTCGTTTCAAACTGCTGCCCGTTACACTGTCGCCAATGCACTGGCTGCACACACTCGACATCGGTCTGTTCCATTTCGTCAACCGGTTGCTCGTCAATCCGTTCTTTGACTGGCTCATGCCGCTTTTGAGCAACAACGGATTTTTTTTCCCGATCGTGTTCCTGCTCGGCGTCGTGTTGTTGTGGAAAGGCGGACGCCGGATGCGCGTTTGCATCCTGATGCTGGCGTTGATCGTGCCGCTGGGCGACAATTTCATCTGCAACCCCATCAAGCACGCGGTCGCGCGCCCGCGCCCGTTCGTCACGCTGCCGGAGGCGCGGCTGTTCGGCACCATCGGCAAAGGCTACATCGCGCCGCGACTCAACGAGAACGGCGTGGACATGGCGGCCAATCCGGGCAGCCACAACAGCATGCCGTCGTCGCACGCGGCCAACTGGTTCGCCGGCACGATGATTTGCTTCATTTATTTCCGGCGCAGTCTTTGGTTCATGCTGCCGCTGGCGCTGGGCGTTTCGTTTTCCCGAATTTACAACGGCGTGCATTATCCGAGCGACGTGCTGGCCGGCGCGATTCTCGGCGCGGGTTACGCCGTCGCCAGTTTGGTCGCCGCGCAAACAATCTGGAACGGCATCGGACAAAAATGGTTTCCGCTCTGGCACGCGCAAATGCCATCGCTACTGAATCCAGAAGTCCAAAAGCAGAAAGCAGAAAGCAGAAAGCAGAAATCGGAAGCCGCCGCCCTCGACCCTCGACCCTCGACCCTCGACACCCATTGGCTCCGGCTGGGCTATGCGATAATTTTTTTCTCGCTGATCGCGCGCTGGCTTTATCTCGCGTTCGGTCCGCTCGAATTGGTCAAGGACGAGGCGTATCAATGGGTCTGGTCGAAACACCTCGCACTGTCGTATTACAGCAAGCCGCCGGGAATCGCATTCATTCAAGCCGCGAGCACTTCGATTTTTGGCGACACGGCATTCGGCGTGCGATTTTTCTCGCCATTGTTCGCGGCGATCCTGAGCGCAATGGTGCTGCGGTTTTTTGCGCGCGAAGTCAGCGCGCGCGCGGCGTTCGTGCTGTTGCTCATCGTCACCGCCACGCCGTTGCTGGGCGTCGGCACGATTTTGATGACGATTGATCCGCCGATGGTGCTGTGCTGGATGTGGGCGCTTCTCGCCGGCTGGCGCGCGGCGCAGCCGGACGGAAAAACGCGCGACTGGCTGGTCGTCGGGCTGGCGATGGGACTGGGATTTCTGTGCAAATACACCGCCGCCTGCCAGATTGTTTGCTGGATGATTTTCTTCGCGCTCGCGCCGGTGGCGCGGCGGCATTTACGCAGGCCCGGCCCGTGGCTGGCGCTGCTGATTTTTCTCATCTGCACCACGCCGGTAATGATCTGGAACGCGCAACACGGCTGGATCACCGTCAAACACGTCGCGGGCGACGCGGGATTGGAAGGCCGATGGCAACCGACGCTGCGTTATTTCTGGGATTTTATCTTTGCGGAAGGCGCGCTGCTGAATCCGTTTTTCTTCATCGGCACGATCTGGGCGACGGTGGGATTTTGGAAATTCCGGCGGGCGCGTCCGCTGTGGCTGTATTTTTTCTGCATGGGCACGCCGCTGTTTCTGGGCTACTGGCTTTATTCGTTTCACTCGCGCGTGCTGCCGAACTGGATCGCGCCGGCGATTCCGCCGATGTTCTGCCTCATGGTCGTTTATTGGCGGGAAAGATTCCAGGCCGGCGCGCGCTACCTCAAACCCGTTTTGGTCATCAGCCTCGCGTTCGGATTTCTGGCGTTGACGCTGATTTATGACAGCGCGCTCATCGGCAAGATCGCCGGCCAGCCGCTGCCCGGCGAAGTGGATCCCGTGGGCCGCGCGCTGGCGTGGCCGGCGACCAGCGCAATGGTGGAAACCGCGCGCAAAAATCTCGAGGCCGAGGGCAAACCCGCGTTCATCATCGCCGACCATTACGGCATCGCCGGGCTGTTTTCATTTTACCTGCCGCCCGCCCGCGCCGCATTGAGATCCGCGCCGCTCGTTTATTGCATTGATTCCGACGAGCCGGTCAACCAGTTTTTTTTCTGGCCGGAATACGACTATCGCGCCAGCCGCCAAGGCCAGAACGCGGTTTTTGTCACCGACCTCGACACCTACCCGCTCGAAAACGACTGGCCTTGGAAATGGCTGCGTCACGAGCCGATCCAATACGGGAACATCCCGCGCATCCGCACGGCGGGAAGAAGGATTGCCCATGAATTCGAATCCGTCACCGATCTCGGCGTGCAGGATGTAAAAATCGGCGACCGCGTCATCCGGCACATCCACCTTTGGGCGTGCTACAATTTGAAGTGAAATGGCCGTTGATTTTACAAGGTGGAGCGGGACTCCGGGCGCGCCCGCGCGAAATCCGCAGCGGGCCAGCGCGCAGGGACGCTCGCCCCATCCATTTGAAACAATCCTGCCAGCCCGCGATTATGATCTGGCGGCGACGCTCGATTCCGGACAGGTTTTCCGCTGGCGGCAACAGGAAAATTCATGGGCCGGCGTCGTCGGGAAAAATCACGTGGAACTGACGCAGACGCGTGAAGGAATTTTTGCAAGAACCGCCGCGCCGCAAAAAAACTGGGACTGGCTGCGCGATTTTCTTCAGACCGAAACCGAACTGGAAAAAATTCTCGAAACGTTTCCCGACGACGCGCCGATGCGTGACGCCGTCGCCAGTTGTCGCGGATTGCGGCTGCTGCGGCAAGACCCGTGGGAATGTCTCGCGTCGTTCATTTTGTCTTCGACCAAACAAATCGTCCAAATCCGGCAGATTGTCGCGCTGCTCTGCGAGCGGTTTGGGGAACCAATTCCGGTGGGGCGAGCGTCCCCGCGAGCCGCGAACAATTTGAGGCATGACAACGATGGCTCGCGGGAACGTTCGCTCCACCAATTTCCCACTGCCGACAAAATTGCCATCCTGACGGAACAGGAACTGCGCGCCTGCAAAATGGGTTTTCGCGCGCCGAATCTGCTCGCCGCCGCGCGGCAGATCGCCGGTGGAAAATTAGATTTGGAACGAATCCGCGATTTGCCATACGCCGAGGCGCGCGAGGAATTGATGAAGCTGCGCGGCGTCGGCGGGAAAATTGCCGACTGCGTTTTGCTGTTCGCCTACGGATTTGATTCCGCGTTTCCGGTGGATGTCTGGATCGAGCGCGCGCTGCAACGGCTTTATTTTCCGCGCCGGCGCGCGACGGAAAAACGGCTGCGCCATTTTGCCGCGACGCATTTCGGCCCGCATGCCGGTTACGCGCAGCAATATCTTTTTCACTACGTCCGCACGAAACGCGTTTTCAATCTGGAATCCAAAAACAGAAACAATCCGCGACCGGCGAAAATTCCCCAGACCGTCGCCGCCACCACGTCGGAAAAATGATGGCAATTCAGGGCGATCCGCGACCAGGCCACGCCGGCGGCAAAAAATAAAAATATCATCGCCCACCGGCGGCGGACCATCCATAAAGTTGCCGTCAATCCCGCCACCGTCGCCGTATGGCCGGAGGGAAATGCGCCGAACTCATATTTGCCGACGGTCCATTGCGAGTTGTAACGCAAGCCGTAAAATCCTTGCGGCACCTGCGAACTCGGACGCGTGCGGCCCGTGCAATTGCGGATGAGGGTCGCCGAAAAACCGGCAAAAACCCCTGCCGCCAAAACCACCAACAGCAGGCGGCTGATTCCACGGCGTCCGCGAAAATAAAAAAATAAAGCCAGAGCAAGGCCGATGATCAAAAGCGGCGGCCAGTTGCCGACCTGGCTCAAAAATACAGCGAAAGAATAAAGCGGGGTTTTGGGATCAAGCCGCAGAAAATCATCCACCGGACCATCCAGCGCAAAGGCGGCGAGGATCGCCAGAATCCCAACGCCGCCCCAAATCAACCATGATTTTTTTTGAAGCATCCGCCCGATGCTAGTTCATTTGCGCCGCGCGGCGCACGCATTTTTTCCGGCCGCGAAAAATGTATGGAAGCTCGACCGCGCCGTTGCATCGGCCATAATAAATCCATAAATGAACCTCGAAGTCATTTTAACGCCCGCAGAATTGCCAACGTTAAAACAGCGCGATTTGCGCGCGACCGCGTGCGTTGTCTTTGACGTGCTGCGCGCGACGAGCACATTCGTGACCGCGTTGCACAACGGTGCGAAGGCGATCATTCCGGTCAGCGAAATTCCCGAGGCATTGGCGTTGCGGCAAAAACAGCCGGACGTTCTGCTCGGCGGCGAACGCGACGGCGTGCGCATTTCCGCCGGCGGCATTGATTTTGACCTGGGCAATTCGCCGCGCGAATACACCCCGGAAAAAGTGCGTGGCCAGACGATTGTCTCGACGACGACGAACGGCACGCGCGCCTTGCGCGCCTGCGCGGGCGCGCAAACGGTTTTGGCCACTTCGTTTTTAAATCTCACGGCGACGGCGGAATTTCTCCGGCGGAATAATTTTGAAAATATTCTGCTTGTGTGCGCCGGCACCGGGGAAAATCCCGCGCTCGAAGATGTGCTGGCTGCCGGCGCGATGTGCGAAATGCTTTCGAGCAACAAAACTGCGGGAACAATTTTGGATTCGGCTGAAATTGCGCGGCGCGTTTATTTGGAGGCGAAGTTTGATTTGGCGGCGGCGCTTGACGGTTCGCAAAATGGCCGGCGTTTGCTGGCGATTCCCGAATTGCGCGGCGACGTGCAGTTCTGTCGTCAACGTGACATTTTCCCGCTTGTCGCAATAATGGAAACCGATGGCGCGATTCGCCGGGTGTAGAATTTTACGTCACACGACAAATTCCAATTCCTGGCGGTGCGGAATCAGGCCGCGCTCAAATCCTTGGCCGAGAAAGCGGCGGATGGATTCCCTGCCCCGCTCGCCGTAATCAAGCGTCCAGTGGTTCACATACATCCCGACAAATTTGTCGGCGAGGTCGCGGCCCATGTCGCGGGCATATTGCAGTGCGTGCTGCACGGCTTCGGGGCGATGGTCGAGACTGAATTGAATGCTCGCGGTGAGCGTGTCGGAAATTTTTTTGCGCGTGGCGAGGTTGAATTTTTTGTGAATGACGTTTCCGCCGAGCGGCAGTGGCAGGCCGTCGTTTTGTTTTCCCCACCAAACGCCGAGGTCTTCGCAGAGGATCAGTTTTTCGTTTTGAAAAGTTAGTTGACCTTCGTGAATGATCAAGCCGATCTCGGCGATGCCATTCTTCACCGCCGCAAAAATCTGGTCGAACGGCACGACGACGTAATTGAATTCCTTTGCGGGTTTTCCCAGCCAGAGTTGCAAGGCGAGAAACGCGCTGGTCATGGTTCCGGGGACGGCGATTTTTTTCTTCG
This sequence comes from uncultured Verrucomicrobiota bacterium, assembly GCA_964249225.1. GTDB lineage: Bacteria > Verrucomicrobiota > Verrucomicrobiia > Limisphaerales > UBA11358 > UBA11358. The sequence continues at coordinate 15,764 of CAXUBD010000007.1, forward strand.
CGATTTCTTCGCGGGAAAATTTTTGTTTGGCCACGAGCATGGGGCCATAGCCGTCGCCCATGCTCGCGCCGCTGGGCAGCAAGGCATATTTATCGGAGACGTAGGCGTAAGCGTGGATGCTGACGGCGGAGATGTCGAGTTCACCGCGCGTGGCGCGTTCGTTGAGAGTCTGGATGTCCTGCAAGATGTGTTGGAAACGAAAACCGTGCGTCGGAATCAAATCTTTCGCGAGCGCGTAAAACATGAAGGCGTCGTCCGGGTCAGGCGAATGGCCGAGGGTCAGCGTCGTTTTTTCCATCCGCGAAAATTAAACCAAGCATTGCGGACTGTCACGACGAGAAGTTCCATGATTGACAAGGGAGACACAATTTTGAAAACCGCCTGGCACACCGCACGCGCCATGATTTCGCCCAGCCGCAGTTGACTGCCGACCTCCTTCGTCGTTTTCAATCACGGCACAAACTACGGGCAAACTGATCAGGCGCGTGCGTCGTGTTCCTTCCTCCTCGGACAAAGAAATTGTCCGACTTCTAAAAAAACATGACAACAAGCGAACTTTAATCCCCACAATCAAGTCCGACTGCTGTCAGGTTCCCCACCCAAAACCAACAACGCAACCACTAACATTTGCCTATATAGCACGGTGCGTGCCACCAGCTAAATTCAGGACAAATCCGTCCATTTTTCAAACAATCCAGCCAATAAAAATATTTTGGCAATTTGCATCGGCGGATTCGCTGTTGTTTTTTTTCCAACTTGGCAAAAATCTTGCCGGGCTGTTTGGAAATAATTTTCTTTTCACGGACAAGAATCGCGCCATTAAAAATCATGAATGCCGTGAATTTAAAAAAAATCCCGCAAATAATCCTTGGAAAAGAAGCGTCACTAACTTGGATATTAACTTTATCGCGCCTGCAGTTCGCCGTAATAATTTCGTTTTATTACTACTGGATTTTCGCGGCAAATTGAAGATTGACCAGATGAGTTACTGAAATTGAGCAGGCCGATCCAGCCGGCCGGTTCGATTTTCTCTTGAGCCAGGCTCAGTGTTCTGCGTAAAGTTTTCTGGAACATCATTGCCTGCTCACAAGTCTTGCGGTCAAGGGCTGCCCACATTATTTTCAGCCATTGAGCATGGTCCGACAACCTTGCCGGTGTGGCGAAATGGCAGACGCACAGGACTTAAAATCCTGGGACCTTAAAACGTCGTGTCGGTTCGAGTCCGACCACCGGCACCAATTTGCATTTAGTCAATGAATACGGTGTTTTTATCATTCAGAGCCGGATTGGTTGCGGCTTCGCATAACGGTATTTTAAGCGCGGCTCAAAAAATGTTTGAATCCGAGTTCATTCCAGATTTTTGCTTGTCATCCGAATTGCAAGGTTGAGATTGAACGGCAACGCGACCCAATCGGACTAACCCAAAATGAAAATGCTCTTTGCCGGCCTCGTCTGCGCCGCGCTCTCGGCCGGCGCCGAACCCGCGCTCACCATCTACAACCAAAACTTCGCCGTCGTGCGCGACACTGTCCCGCTGGACTTGAAAGCGGGCGCGAATCCCGTTATCTACGCGGGCACGACCGCACAAGTCGAGCCGGACTCCGTCATCCTGCGCGATCCCGCGCGCAAACATTCGCTGCAAATCCTCGAACAAAATTATCGCAACGATCCCGTGTCGCAGGAATTGCTGCTCTCGCTCTTCGAGGGCAAGACGATTGATTTTCAAAATGTCCGCACCAAGGATAGCACGCAGATCACGGAACTAATTCCCGGAAAAATCGTCCGCAGCGGCTTTGTGCCCGGCGGCGAGGCGCAGCAACCGATCATCGAAGTGGACGGCAAATTACAATTCACTTTGCCCGGCCAGCCGTTGTTTCCCAGTCTCGGCGATGACACCATTCTCAAACCCGCGTTCAACTGGCTCCTGCAATCCGATTCGCCCGGCACGTTCGAAGCCGAAGTCGGCTACGTCACCGGCGGATTTGACTGGAGCGCGAGTTATAATCTCGTCTCGCCGGAAAAAGGCGATCTGGTGGACCTCGTCGGCTGGATCACGATGAACAACACAAGCGGAAAAACTTTTGAAAATGCCAAAATAAAATTGATGGCCGGCGACGTGAATAAAATTCAGCCGCGGAATAGGCCGATGGCTTTTGGAGCAATGAGAGCGATGGCAATGGAAGACAATGGCATGGCTCCCGCCGTCACCGAAAAAGCCTTCGACGAATTTCATCTTTATTCCATCGCGCGCCCGACCACGCTGCACGATCGCGAAACGAAGCAGGTTGAATTCGTCCACGCCGAGAAAATGTATGCGCCGACAATCTATGTTTATGACGGCGCGGCGGGTTATCAATTTTACGGTTTGAATTACGACCAAAATTACGGCACGGAAGGAAATAAAAAAATCACCGTCATGCGCGAGTTCAAAAACGCCGAGACGAACCAGCTCGGCATCGCCCTGCCCGCCGGCAAGCTGCGCTTCTATCGCCGCGATGACGACGGCCAGTTGCAATTCGTCGGCGAGAACACGATTGACCACACGCCGCGCAACGAGACCATTCGCGTGACCACCGGCAATTCATTTGATCTGGTCGGTGAACGCAAGCAGACGGATTTCAAAGTGGACGTGAACAATCACCGCATTGATGAATCGTTCGAGATCAAGCTGCGCAATCACAAAAAAGTCCCGGTGGAAATCCGCGTCGTCGAGCATCTCTACCGCTGGAGCAATTGGGACATCACCGCCAAGTCGGACGACTTCGTGAAAAAAGATTCGCAATCCATCGAGTTCCGCGTGCCGGTCAAGCCCGACGAGGAAAAGACCGTGACTTACAGCGTGCATTATTCATGGTGAAGTCTGCGGATTTGGCGTCGAAGTGCGCTGGCTTTGATTGAATGCGTGAAGGCTTTAAGCTTAAGTCCATGAGCTTGAAACTTTCATTTTAAAACTTAAAACCTTCGCTCTGACACTTAAGCTTTAAGCGCACTGACTTTAAGTTTAATTGCCTCCGCCCGGACGGCAAAGTCGACCGCCTTAAAAGAAAACACCGGACGGCGGAGTCCGCAATCCGGTGTTCAAAGTCAAAGTCCGCTCAATTCGCGGGAACCGCTTCCAACTGCGGCACCTCGTCCGCCTTGTGAAACTTCACGCTGACGATCTTGCTCACGCCGTGTTCCTCCATCGTCACGCCGTAAAGCACGTCGGCCATGCCGATGGTGCGCTTGTTGTGCGTGATGATGACGAACTGCGAATGCGCGAGGAACCGTTGCAAAATTTTCACGAAACGGATTACGTTCGATTCGTCCAGCGGCGCGTCTAACTCGTCCAGCACGCAGAACGGACTCGGCTTGACCTGATAGATTGAAAACAGCAGCGACACGGCGACCATCGTCTGCTCGCCGCCGGACAAAAGCGAAATGCCCTGCAATTGTTTTCCCGGCGGACGCGCGACGATTTCAATGCCGCTTTCCAAAACGTCGTTTTCATCCGACAAAATCAAATCGGCTTTGCCGCCGCCGAAAACGTCCACGAACATCGCGCGGAAATTGTCGCGGATTTTCTCGAACGTCTCCAAAAACATCGTCCGCGTCTGCGTGTTGATGCGGTTGATGACTTCGAGCAATTGCGTTTTCGCATTGACCAGATCGTCGTGTTGCGTCGTGAGAAATTGATGGCGTTGCTCGGTCTCCTCGTATTCTTCAATCGCCACGAGATTCACCGGCCCGATTTCATCGAGCCGTTTTTGCAACGCCTCGATCTGCTGCGCGACCGCGTTCCAATCCGTCGCCGCGCCGGCCGCGGCCATTTCTTCGGGCGTGAGCGTCTCGACTTTCGCCGCGCCTTCATCGGCGAACGTGATCGTGATGCACTCGCTGCGGACGTCGTCCAGATTGACGTGATATTTCTGCTGGATTTTTTCGCGCAGATTTTGCACCGACATGTTTTTCTGCGCCAGTTCAATCTCGATTGCGCCGCGCTGATTCTGCAATTCCGTCAACCGGCTGCGCTGCGAACGCAAACTTTCGTCGCGCGAGGCGATTTCCGTTTCCTGCGAATTTTTTTGCGCGAGCAATTCCGCCGCCTGCGCGTTCACCTGCTCGCGTTGATGCGCAATGGTTTCAATCTTCCCGCGCGATTCCAAAATTTCCGATTCCGCCTGCTCCTTGCGCGAAATGAACGATGAACATTCGCCCTTGCGCAGCTCGATGACTTGCGCGAGTTCGCGGATGCGCTGCGCCAAGGATTGCTGCTGCTGGCGAAACGACGCCGCGAGCTGCTCGTCCGACGCGAGCGCGATTTTGCTTTCGGTCAGCGCGGCGTTCGCGGTGTCGCGCTGCTGCCGCAAATTTTCTAATTCGTTTGTCAACGCGGCGACATTTTCCTG
>CAXUBD010000007.1:20161-25261 GCA_964249225.1 uncultured Verrucomicrobiota bacterium
GATTCATGGATCTCCGCCTCCGCTTGCGTCTTGCGATTGAGGAAACCGGAAACCTCTGCGCGCAACTGCGATGCGAGCTGACCCAATTCACGGATGCGTTCTTCACGCGTTTGTTGCTGCTGACGGAACGATGCGGAAATTTGTTCTTCGGACGCGAGCGCGATTTTGGTTTCGCTCAGCGCGGTGGTCGCGGTGTCGCGTTGCTGGCGCATGCTATCGAGCGATGCAGTGATCTCAGCCGCTTGCTCGGCCAGCGCGCGTTCGCGAGACTCAAGCTCACTGATCTGGTGCGCGAGCGCGCTGCGCTTTTGCAAGCCTTCCTGCTCCTGTGCGGCAAGGCTGGAAATCTCGTAAACGACCGTGTCAATTTTTTGATGCAGCAAACGATTTGAATTTTGCAACGCGTTAAATTCGCCTTCGCGCGTCGCGATCGCGACTTCCTGCTCGCGCAATTCCGTCTGCGCGGCCTGCAAACTCGCCTGCAATTCCGTCTGCTCGCTCAACAGCGCGCCGCGTTTGCGGCTCGCCTCGGCGACGCGATTCTGGATTTCCGTCAATTCGATTTGCAGTTCGGTGATCTGATTTTTCCGGCCAAGAATCGAACCGGGCGCTTTGGAACTTCCGTGGCCGTTCAGATAGCCGCCGGTGTAAATTCCGTGGCGGCTCAACAGATCGCCGGTCAACGTGACAAAATCGCAGCCCGCGTGGCCGTTCTGGATTTGCGCCGTCGCCGTCGGCAAATCGGAGGCAATAAATGTGCGGCCAAGCAGCGCGCGCAAAAGTTTTTCCACGGACGGATCAGTTTGCACCACGTCGAGCGCGCGAACAATCTGGCCTTGCTTCAAACCATTTTGCGCGGCAGTTTTATTTTCGTCCGCCGACAATTCGCCGCCGAACACAAGTTGCTTGTCGTCGGGAATTGAAATGGAAAGCGCGGCGACGCTCGCACGGCCGGATTTGTTCGCGCTCAAATCGGCGAGAATTTCCTGCGCGGATTCCGGCTGCTCGGTCAAAACGAGTTGCAAATGATGGCCGAGCGCGTTCTCGACGGCGACGACAAATTCATCAGGCACGCGGATGCGATCCGCGAGCGAGCCGATGACGGAACGCGACTGGCGTAACGCCGCGACCGCGCCCGCGTCGAAACCTTCGCGCGAACCTTCGAGCTGTTCGAGCACCGTCAGGCGCGAACGCTTTTCGGCCTGCTGCTGCAAAAACTGATCCTGCTCGACGGAAGAATTTTGCAATTCTGTCTGCAATTCGCGCAAACGATTTTGTCGCTGCTCGACCGAACCGCGCGTCGTCGCGACGTTCAGTTTTTCGACTTCGACGCTCGCCGTGAATTCGTGCAAACGCGATTCGAGCCGCGTGCGTTCTTCTTCAAGCTGCACTTTTTCGGCGGAAAGTTTTTCGAGGCGGATCGTGTTGCCTTGCTTCTGTAAATCGAGCGCGGTGATCTCGTTGCGGATGCGCGTCAAATCCTGCGCGGCGGAAAACGCGGCGGATTGCGCATCGCGCAACGATTCCTGCCGTTCGCGCAAATCATTTTCCACTTTTTGCAAATCGTCGCGCTTCGACTGCAAATCTTCCTTGTGCTGCGCGAGCGCGGTCTCGAACGCGGACAATTTTTCCGTGACGACCGCCAGTTCTTCCTGCGCGGCGCGAAGACGTTCTTCGGACTGCGAAATCTCCGCGAGCGCCTTGGAATTTTGCGACGCGATTTCGTTGAGCCGTTCTTCGTTGAACTGAATCCGGCTTTCGTGCCGGTCAATCTCGCCTTTCAATTCCAGTCCGCGCTGCTGTTGCGCGGCGACTTCGTGTTCCAAATCTGAAAGCCGTTCGCGCAATTGCGAAATCTCATTTTCAAAACGCAGAACGTCGTTCGAGCCTTGCTCGATTTCGTTGCGCAAATTTTCGACGGCGGAATTTTTCTCGGAAATTTCCGCGAGCAACACGTCGAACTGATGCCGCGCGAGCTGCGTTTCGAGATGTTGCAATTCCAGCGAAATTTGTTTGTAGCGTTTCGCCTTGCCCGCCTGGCGTTGCAGCGAACCGATCTGACGTTTCACTTCCTTGATCGTGTCGGCGACGCGCAAAAGATTTTGCTCGGTGTATTCGAGTTTGCGGAGCGATTCTTTTTTCTGCGATTTGAATTTCGTGATGCCGGCGGCTTCCTCGAAAATCATCCGGCGATCTTCCGGCTTGCTCGAAAGAATCTGCGTGATGTGGCCTTGCGCAAGAATGCTGTAGCTCGTGCGCCCAACGCCCGTGCCCATGAAAAGCTGCTGGATGTCCTTGAGCCGGCACGGAGTTTTGTTCAGAAAATATTCGCTGCCGCCGTCGCGAAAAATCCGGCGCGTGAGCGTGACTTCGTCGTAGGCGACCTCGACGCCCGCTGCGCGGAGATTTTCGCCGTCCACGCCGCCGAGCGTGAGCGAGACTTCGCCCATGCCCATCGGTTTGCGACCGTCCGTGCCGTTGAAGATCACGTCGGCCATTTCGCCGCCGCGCAACGCCTTGGCCGACTGCTCGCCGAGCACCCAGCGGATGGCGTCGGACACGTTGGATTTGCCGCAGCCGTTCGGGCCGACGATGGCCGTGACGCCGGGTTGAAAATTCAGCGCGGTTTTGTCCGCGAATGATTTGAAGCCGAAAACCGTTAAATTTTTGAGATACATTGCTCGTGTTTAGAAAATCAAAATTGTCCGGTTAAGTAAAGCAAAAACCACAACATAATGGACACAAGCGCGCTTGCGGCACAACTAATTGGTGAGGAACCGGAATTGGATGTTGTGCTGCACACCGCCATTTCAGACCGTCAAAACTACTCTTTGCTTTTATACGACTCGAACACCATCCGGTCAAATGTTTTTTGGTTTGGAAAAATTATTTGACAGTGGTTTGAATATAAATCAATCTATCCGCATCCGTTGATTTGACGGACTCATGACGAGTGGTCGAGGGACTGGCCCGATGACACCACGGCAACCGATTGAACTTTGGTTTCAATGTCAGGTGCCAATTCCAGCTCAAGCATCATTAGCTTGGGAAAAATGAGAAGAGCACAACCGTTTTGTCGCCCCTTCTCGTCTTGAGTCGGGGCTTTTTTGTTTTTGGAAACAAATTAAAAAGCCACAGAGAACACAGAGAAAAATATTTTTTCCGATCTCTGCGTGCTCTGTGTCTCTGTGGCAATTAGAAAAAAATTTATGACCGACAAACATAATTACATGAAGGCGCTCAAGTGCCGCGAATGCGCACGCGAATATCCGCTCGAAGCGACGCACGTCTGCGAATTCGACTTCGGTCCGCTCGAAGTCGCCTACGATTATGACCGCATCAAAAAATCTTTGACGCGCGAAATCATCCAGTCGCGCCCGAAAACGATGTGGCGTTATCGCGAGCTTTTGCCCATCGCAGGCGAACCGACCGTCGGCCCGCTCGTCGGCTTCACGCCGCTCGTCAAAGCGGATCGTCTCGCGAAAAAACTCGGCATCCGCGAACTTTATGTCAAGAACGACGCCGTGAATTATCCGACGCTTTCCTTCAAAGACCGTGTCGTCAGCGTTGCGTTAAGCCGCGCGAAAGAACTTGGTTTTGAAACCGTCGCGTGCGCGTCCACGGGAAATTTGGCGAACTCCGTCGCCGCCAACGCCGCGAGCGCGGGATTAAAATCCTACGTTTTCATTCCGTCCGATTTGGAGCAGGAAAAAATTTTGAACTCGCTCATCTACGGCGCGAACGTCATTTGCATCAAAGGCCATTATGACGAAGTAAATCGCCTGTGCGCGGAGATCGCGGGCAAGTTCGGCTGGGCGTTTGTGAACGTGAATATGAGGCCGTATTACGCCGAAGGCTCGAAGAGCATGGCGTATGAGATCGCCGAGCAACTCGGCTGGCGGCTGCCGCAGCACACGATCGTGCCGATGGCGTCCGGCTCGTTGCTGACGAAAATTCACAAGGGCTACCAGGAATTTGTGAAGCTCGGACTCGTCGCGAATTCCGAGACGCACATCCACGGCGCGCAGGCCACGGGCTGTTCGCCGATTTCCGTCGCGCAAAAGGCCGGACTCGATTTTTTCAAGCCGGTGAAGCCCGACACGATTGCAAAATCGCTCGCCATCGGCACGCCCGCCGACGGTTTTTACGCGCTCAAGGTGATGCGCGAGACGAACGCCGCAGCCGACGACGTGACCGACGACGAAATCCGCGACGCGATCAAATTGCTCGCCGAGACGGAAGGCATTTTTGCCGAGACCGCCGGCGGCGTGACCGTGGGCGTGGCGAAGAAACTCATTGCGTCCGGGAAAATCCCGCGCGATTCTTCCGCCGTCATCTGCGTCACCGGCAACGGATTGAAGACGCTCGACGCGGTGCAAGGTCATGTCGGCAAACCGCGCGAAATCAAGCCGAGCCTGCGCGAATTCGAGGCGCTGCTGGCGCATGAAGAAAAAGTGAATGTGTAAAATTAAAATGCCTATGAAACAATTATTTTCTATCGGATGCTTTGGCTTCATCATTGCAATTTGTGGGCAAACGCTTTTTGCGAAAGATTTGCCAACATCAGCCGAGCAGTTACGAGCCGAAGTTGAGTCCGCTCTAAAAGCGAAAGACACAAATGCCTTCACGGCACTTTTCAACTGGCAAGGTGTGTCGGACGACATGAAATCTGAGATGAAGGATGAAAATGCAGATATTTTCAGTCATGCCATTGCCGCCGTGAAGTTATCGGCGTTGTCCGCCGATTTTCAACCAACTAACGAGCTTAATGGAGTTCGTTACAAACCCAACGTCGCCATCGTTGGCATGATTGATGTGGAATATACTGAAAAAGGCAATGCGGTAAGTATGCCTTACGGCAAAACAGGTGATGCCTTTTATCTTTCAAGCACTGTTGAAGAAAAAATTGCTACACCGGCAACCAAAGAAAAAAGTCTTAACGTCAGCGTGATGGGATCAGCCATGCCTGACGCTGGAGCATTCGCTGGCTCTTATGTGTATGTTAAAGGCGGAAAAGAAATTACCTCTGACATCAGCGGCAAAGGAAATCGTAGTGAGGCATTTTGGGGCGATTACATTAAACCATGCACTGTCCAAAAG
>CAXUBD010000008.1:0-15153 GCA_964249225.1 uncultured Verrucomicrobiota bacterium
CAGCAAAAAAATGAAACGACGCGAGTGTCTGAACGAGTTGCAATTGAAACTTGAAATATTTTATTAATAGAAAATAAACAATTTGAGACAACAAAGTAATTCATTATGAAAACAATTTTCAAAATAACTTTTCTTGGTGCGGGCTTAATTCTAGCAGGCGCAAGCATGTGTCAAGCATCTTTAATCTTTTCTGATACCTTTACTGGAGACGGCGCACTGCAAGGTCATACTCCTGATAGTGGCGGCGGGGCTTGGGGAAGCCTTAGTGCAGCCACCACAGACCCTATACAAATAAGTGGTGGTGCAGTGGCAATTGGCAATACTGGCAATGATGACGCTAGTATGTTTAATACATCTGTAGCGGGTAATGCTACTGGAACTAGCCTTTACACTGGAGCGCAAATCACAGTTTCCGCTGCCCAATCTACTGGAGATTATTTTTTAACTTTAGTTAATGGATCGTTTACGTCACAAGCTCAAGATGGTCGGCTGTATGCAAAATCTACTACTGGAGGTTTTCTTTTGGGAATTGGAACGTCTAGTGGGAATACGCCGGTATATGGAACAACTGTGTTGACTTTAGGATCACAATATCAAATCGTGCTTGAGTATGATTTTGTAACTGGAGGGACAACACCAACCGGAGCGGGAAATGACACGATGGCTTTATATGTCAATCCCGTTAGCGGGCAAGCCAATAATTCATTTTATGCTACTGATACAGGAGCGGGAGGCACTGACCCGACTACGATAACCGGGGTAGCCTTTCGTCAAGGAAGCGCTACAACTGCTCCGACACTGATTGCGGATAATTTAACGGTGGGAAACTCTTTTGATGATCTTGTTCCCGTCCCCGAACCTGCGACATGGGGCGCGATTTCCGGCCTCGGCCTGCTCGGCATCTGCGGCTTGCGCACCTGGCGCGAACGCCGTTCGGCCAGTACGGCTGCTTAAAGCATTTTTCTGGTTTCTTTTTCTCAAACCCGTCTTCGCTGGTCGAAGGCGGGTTTTTTTGTTAATTTCACTGGAAGGATTTTTTAGACAAGCATCATGAATGATCAAAGCCGTTTGAAATTTTGGGGCATTGTTGGCGTCATCGTTTTCGCGCTGGCCGCAGCCGGATGGTTCGCGCGGCCGGTTTACCGCCATTTCAAGGAACGGCATTCAGTGAAGCAGGCGGAAACTTTTTTCGCCCGCGCGGATTATCGCGGCGCATTCTTGAGCGTGCGGCAGGCGTTGCTCATCAATTCCAACAACCTGCCGGCCACTAAAATCATGGCGCGGCTGATGGACCTTGGGCAATCGCCGGCGGCGCTGGCCTGGCAGCAGCGCGTCGCGGATCTGGAACCGGACGTCACCAATCAACTGATGCTCGCTTCGGAGGGTCTGCATCATCAAAATCCGCCGTTTGCGCTCACCGCAAAAATTTTGCGCGAACTTTCAGCCAGTGCCAGCAATCGCGTCGAGTTTCAGGTCATCGCCACGGAACTGGCGTTGCGGATGAACCGGACGGCGGAGGCGCAGGCGCATCTGGAGAGCGCGCTGGAATTGCAACCGACGAACCGGCAGTTTCAAATAAACCTCGCCACGTTGCAGCTCGGCGCCACCAATCCGGCCATCGCGGAAACGGGGCGCGACGAACTGAAAAAATTCGTGGCGGACACGAATTTCGCGGCGCAGGCGTTGCGCTCGCTCGTGGCGGACCGGTTGGCGCAAAAAGACCTGCCCGCCGCGCTCAACTATTCGACGCAATTGACGGCCACCGCGCAGGCCGGCGTCAGCGATGGTTTGCAGCAACTGGATATTTTGCACGCGCTGCAGCGCACGAACGGGGCGTCGCGATTGAAATTCACGCAGCAGCTCGCGGCCACCAATGCGCCGGCGGCGGCCCTCGTGGCGGCGTGGATGGTCGCCAACGGACGGGTCGCGGACGCGGCGGATTGGCTCAACCATTTGCCGCCGGAGGTGCAGGCGCAACTCCCGGCGCGCCTCGCGCTGGTGGATTGTTATCTGGCGAATCAAGACTGGCCGGCGTTGATGAATTTCACCTCCAAGGGCGACTGGCATGATGCGGAATTTTTGCGGATGGCATTTCTCTCGCATGCGTTGTCGGAACTCGGCATTTCGTTCGCGGCGGAAACCGATTGGAAAATCGCCGCGGGCCGGGCCGGCGAAAATTTGAGTTCGCTGGCGGCGCTGTCGGATCTGGCGGCGCGCTGGGATTTAAAACCGGAACGTGAAGATTTGCTCCGGCAGATCGTGCGGAAATTTCCCGAAGCCGGCAACGCCGGACAGGAGTTGCAACGAATCTATTTCAACGCCGGCAACACGCGAAAATTGAACGAACTGTATGGGACATTGCTGGCGGCTTTTCCCGAAAATATTGACATCAAAAACAATTCAGCCGCGACATCGCTGTTGTTGAGAACCAACCTGCCGCAGGCTTACAGCATGGCCAAAGAAAATTACGACCGGAAACCCGATAGTCCGTCGGTCGTCTCCACGTATGCTTACGCGCTGGATCTGGAGGGCCGCGCGCAGGAGGGTTTGGTCGTGATGGAAAAATTGGACCCGGCATCGTTGGAAAAACCCTCGATCGCCTTGTATTACGGCGTGTTGCTGGCGGCGACGGGGAAAACGGACAAAGCCGCGCATTATTTCCAATTGGCGCAAGCTCAAGGCGGTTTATTGCCGGAAGAAAAAGGCTTGATCAAAATTTCCCGTTGACCCTGCATTTCAGCAGCGTGTGGTAAAGCCCCACTTGGTCACGGTCTTCAATCACCTTGAGTCCGCTTTCGGCGACCGCGCGCAGCAGGTCGGACGAGTGATACATCTGGCTGTTGCCATTGGCGATGCAGGTGAAGTAGAGCGAGGTCTGCTGCAGGCAGAACGCGGCGGCTTCGTTCGGCTGGCGGTCCCAAAAGAGTTCGAGAATGTAAAGCGTGCTGTCCTCGTCCATCGCCTGGGCCGCGCGTTTCAAAATGGAAACGATTTCCTTTTCCGAAAAACAATCAAGGAACTGGCTCATCCAGATCGCGTCGTGATTTCCCGGCAACGGCTTTGATTCGTTGAGCAAGTCGGCCGGGAAAAAATCCACGCGACCTTCCAGATTATTTCTGCGGACATTTTCGCGCGCGAGTTCGAGTTGTTGCGGCAGGTCGGCGATGGTGATTTTTACATCAGCGTTGAACTTCGCGCAGGCGACCGCCCATTTGCCGGTGTTGCCGCCGACATCGAGCAGGCGTCTGGGCTTGTCGGCGAAAACCAATTTCAGCGCGGCGGGAAACGCGGCGTCGGAATAATAATGGTCGAACGCAAGCCAGCTTTCGCGCGCGCGCGGCGACAGCGAGGACAGTCCTTCGTAAAAAGTTTTCCAATCGCCGAGCGTTTTGAGGCCGACGGGTTTGCCCTGCTCAATGGATTTGTCGAGATCAAAAAGGCCGCGATAACAAATGTCGTGGACGACATCCAGGTTCACGCGCGTCATTTCGTCGCGGAACATGAAGTAGCCGAGCTTGGTGGTCGTGAAACGATTTTCGTCGAGGCAAAACAATCCGATGCCCAGTCCGGCTTCGAGCAAAACTTTGACGCCGTAACGCGGCAGATTTATTTTCGCCGCGATGTCGTCCAACGTCATGCCCGCCGAATTGCTTTTGTGCACCAGTTCCAGAATGCCGGCGTCTCGCAAAATGCGGCACGCCTGAAAAATCATCGGCGCGAACGCGATGCGCTGCGCCTCAGCCTTCGCGTCGAAAGCGGACCGGTTGTCCTGCTTGAAAAAATTCATGGCGCGGCGGCCTTGTTTTTCGCCTTCACGATTTGCGCGAGCAAGGGCAGCGCGCGTTCCGGCTGCGCGACGTAAGGATTTGATTTGTCCCAGACGTAACCGGCCAGCACGGAACAAATCTGCCGCATGATGTCATGGTTCGATTTGGCGGCAAAAAAAATGTCGTGCAACGTGCCGTCATACCACGCGGAAACGTAGGCGCGAAAAGTATTGATGCCCTGCATGACGTGGTCGGCGTAATCCGTCTGCCAGTCCACGATTTCGCCGCGCAACTGGCGCGTGATGGTTTTCGCCGCGCGATTCGCGGACGCGAGCGCGAGCGTGACGCCGGAACTGAAAATCGGATCGAGAAATTCCGTGGCGTTGCCCGCAAGCGCGAAATGCGAACCGTAAAGTTGCTTGATCGCGCACGCGTAACCGCTGATGCGTTTGGCCGGAAAAACAAATTCCATCTCGCCGAGCCGCGCGGCGACGTTCGGGTCGGCCAGCAGAATTTCGCGAAGCTGCGCGTCCGGTTCGCCGGGATGCCGCGCAAAAAATTCCGGCGTGGCCACGACGCCCGTGCTGGTTTTGCCATTCGAAAACGGAATGATCCAGACCCACGCGCCCGCCGGATGGATGCACGCCCAGATTTTTCCGCCTTCGCGCCCGGCCGGTCGCCGGTCGCCGGTGACGTGCGTGAACAACGCCTCGCGCGTTGGAAAACTCGTCGGCTTTTCCAAATCCAGCAGGCGCGGCAGCACGCGACCGTAGCCGCTGCAATCCAAAACAAAGCGCGCGGAAACTTTTTTCAAAATTTTATCCGGCGGCTCAATGGTCACGATTGCGCCGTCATCATTGAACGAAATTGCCGTCACGCCGTGGCCGTAAAGGATTTCCACACCGCGCGCGGCGACGGTGTCGGCGAGCGTCTTGTCGAAATCGGCGCGCGGAACTTGGAAAGTATGTTTCCAGCCGGCGGTGAACTGGTCGGAGAAATCAAAGTTGCAGGTTTCGTCGCCGCGCAAAAAAACCGCGCCGCATTTGTGGATAAAATTTTGCGCCTCGATCGCGTCGAGCAAATCGGCTTCCTTCAACAAATCCATGCAATGCGGCAGCAAACTTTCGCCGATAACGAAGCGCGGAAAAATTTGTTTCTCCACGACGAGCAATTTGAAACCCTGTTTATGCAACAGCGCAGCGGCGGACGAACCCGCTGGGCCAGCGCCAATGATTAAAACGTCAACTTCAGTTTGCATCAGATTCAGTTTCCGGGCGCAGGCAATGTTGTTGTGCATCTTCAGATCGCAGCAACGCAGTCACGCGCGCGATGTCTTCATTGAGCGGGCGGTCGTTTTCCAGTTTGGGCGAAACGCCGCGCACGAGGTCGTAAAGTTTTTTGAAATCGCCACCGAGAACTTTTTCGCGTCCGCGCAAATCCGCCGCCTGGCCAGAATTTTCCAGAGCATTGGCAAAACGGCGCGCGTCATTTTCGCCGCGTGACAACCCATGCTGACAACATCTTGGTTATTTGCGTTCGTCGAAATGGTCTGGATCGAAGCCGGCGTGCCGAGCAAACGCGCTTCGGCGGCGAGCGCCGTGGCGAGCAATTGCGCGCCAGACAAACCGGAATTTAATCCGGGCGCGCCACCCGCGAGCATCGGCGGCAGGCCGCGACTGTAACGCCAGTTCACGAGCCGCTCGATCTGGCGCTCGGCGAGCAGCGCTAGTTTGATGAGGCCGATGCGTTCGTAATCGCTGACCATCGCGATTTGCTGGCCGTAAAAATTTCCGCCGTGAATGACCATGTTGCTGTCGGGAAAAATCAGCGGGTTATCCGTGCTGGCGTTGAGTTCACGCGTGATGACTTCGGCGACGTGCCAGTGCGCTTCCTGAAATGCGCCGAGAATTTGCGGCGCGCAACGCAGAGAATACGGGTCCTGGATTTCCGCGCCCGGCTCGACGGGCTTGGCTTGCGAACCCCATTGATGCTCGTCAATGCGTTTCGCAAAATCGGGATGCGTGCGCAGCGAATCGCTGACGCGCTGCGCGACCAGCGACTGGCCGCGAAAGCCGCGCGCCTTGTGGATTTGCTGGCAGAGAACTTCCGGCTCGCCGTTGAGAACTTGAAACAGGCACGCCGTCAAAAGTTCCAGCCAGCGCAATTGTTTTTCCGCTTCGTGCGCGGACAGCGCGGCGAGACCGGTCATCACCGACGTGCCGTTGACGAGCGCGAGGCCTTCCTTGCATTGCAAAACGGCGGGCGTGAGACCGAATTTTTTCAAGGCTTCCGTCGCGGGCAAACGCTCGCCGTTCACACGCGCATAGCCGAGGCCGACGAGCAAGCCGGCCATGTGCGCAAGCGGAACGAGATCGCCGCTTGCGCCGACGGAACCTTCGCTGGGAATTTCGGGCAAGACATTTTTGTTCAGCGCGGCGAGGAGCAGTTCGAGCAGTTCTTCGCGGATGCCGGAAAATCCGCGCGCCAAAGTGTTCGCGCGCGCGAGCATGATGGCGCGGGTTTCGTTTTCCGAAAACAATGCGCCTTGTCCGACGAACAAATGATGCAGCAGATTTAATTGATGTTGCTTCTGATCTTCACCCGAAACGCGGAAGCCGCTCAACGGCCCGAAGCCGGTGTTGATGCCGTAGATTGCGCGCGGTTGCGCGGCGAGCGACTCGACCAGTTCGCGGCTGCGGCGGATGAGCGGGCGCGATTCATCAGCCAGTGAACACGGATTTTGCAGCGCGGCGATGCGCCAAAGTTCTTCGATGGAAAAATTGTGACCGTCGAGTTTGATCATGCAAATGCGTCGCGGAATTAAAAATTAAAAACGGCGGCGACGTTTTCTCGTGAAGCGCCGCCGAATTTTATCAACGTCGGTTGAATTCAGGATTTCGCCTTGAGCGCGAAAATGGCGTCCTGCGCATCCTGTTGCACTTTTGGATTTGGATCTTTCAGCAGCGGTTCGATGTCGGGAATCACGCTTTTATCACCGAGCACGGCGAGCGTGCGGCAGGCGTCGCGCACGACATTCGGCGTGGGATTTTTTAGCACTGGCAAAATCTCCGGCACGGCTGACGGCGCTTTGAGGCCGCGCAGCGCCTTCAAGCCATCGGTCAATACTTCGGGGTCGGACGATTTCAAGAGCGTGCAAATGGACGCGATTTCGGCGTCGCTCAAATCCGCATGAATGACACCGAGCACGCGCGCGGCCTTGCGCTTCACTTTGATGCGGTCATCGGCCAAAAGTTTTTTCATGGCGGGAAGGGCCTTCGTGCCGGTCGGATATTGCTTCTCCAGATGTTGCAGCGCGTCGTAAACTTTTTTTTCGTCGGACGAACTCAATTGCGCGATCAATTCATCCTCGCTCAACGGCGCGGCCAGAACCGGCAGCGCCAAGGCGAGAAACGACAGGACCAGCATCCCGATAAAACTGCGTTCGTATATTTTGCTCATAATCGTTTGAAGTTATTTTTTACAATCTGCACGAAATAAAATTGAATGAGGTGGCTTCACGCGTCAAACTCAAATAACCGTCGGCGGCGGAATTCGCCGCGCTGATTCGTTGAACTAAAAAAACGCCGCCATTCACATCATGCTTTCCATCTTGAATCTTCTCCTTCGCAAATATCTGAAAACGTTTGAACTCGCCGGCGTGCTGATGCGCATCGGCAGTTTCAGCGTCGTGAGCTGGCTCGGCCCGCAAAGCCCGTTCATGCTCGTCTGGATCGTCAACACCACCGACGCCGTGCTGCTGACGTGGTGCGCCGTGTTGAAACGCGATTTCGCCTACACGCTGCTGAATGCGTTTTGGATCCTCATCGGCGCGGTTGGCATTGCGCGCGCCGCCGGATTTTTTCATTAACCAAAAAAAACCATGGCTCAATCCGGTCATTGGTCAGGCACGGGAAAATTGCGCGGCGGACGCGGGGGCGTCTGGTTTTTCATCACCGCCCTGCGCGTGCTCGGCTTGCGCGCGACTTACGTTTTGAGCGTGCCGGTGGCAATTTATTTTTCCTTCGCGTCGCCCGATGTCGCCGCCACGATGGATTTTCACTGCCGCGTTTTCGGTCGCGTGCCGTGGTGGAAACGCCGCTGGCTTGTGTTCAAACATTTTCTATCATTCGGCCGCGCCATCATTGACCGCACGGCGATCCTTGCAGGCAAAACAAAAAACTTTTCATTTTCGTTCGACGGCGAACATCACGTTCACACGGCACTCGCGGGAAAGCGCGGCGCGTTGCTGCTGACGGCGCACCTCGGCAACTGGGAAGCCGCCGGTCAATTGCTCACGCGCCTCGACACAATCATCAACGTCACCGGTTTCGACAACGAATCCGCCGAAATCCGCGCGCTGCTGGCGCAATCCTCAAAAGCAAAATTCCGGCTTCTGACACTGACCGGCTCGCCAACCGATGCGATTCCGCTCGTGGCCGCATTGCGGCGCGGCGAAATCGTGGCGTTGCTCGGCGACCGCGCCTACGACAGGCCGGCGGCGCGCGTTCCGTTTCTCGGCGGCACGGCGGCGTTTCCCATCGGCGCGTATGTGCTCGCGGCGATCGCGAACGCGCCGCTGGTCATGGTTTTTAACCTGCGCGAGCGCGGCGGGCATTATCGCTTCTTCGGATTTCCCGCGCAGCATCCGAAAATGCCGGCGCATCATTTGCGCGCCGATTACCTGAAAAATTGCGCGACCGAATTTGCCAAAAATCTGGAAACGATTCTCCAGCGCGATCCGTTGCAATGGTATAATTTTTATCCGTTCTGGGAAAAAACTGAATTGCAATCGCAACCAAAGCCGCGATTGAAAACCGAACCATGTCCGTCGCCATCGAAAATCTGATTCCGCACCGCGCGCCGATGCGTTTCATTGACGCGCTCGTCGAATGCACGGAAACCATCGCCGTCGCGACAGTTTGTTTCCGAGCGAATTCCTTCGCCGTCGCAAACGGATTGGTTTTGGAAACCGCGCTCGTCGAATGCGTCGCGCAAACTGTCGCCGCCGCGCTCGGCCAGCGCGCAAAAAATTCCGGCGAACCCGCTTCCGGCATCGCTGCGAAAGGAATGCTGGTTTCCGTTTCCAATTTCAAAATCCAGTCGCGTCCGCTGGCGGGAAAAACGTTGCGCATCGAGATCCGCGAACTCAAACGCCTCGGCCTGATGCTGCACGTCGCCGGCGAAATTTCCTGCGACGGAAAAAAAATCGCCGCCGGAGAATTGACGTTGTATGCATGAGTCCAACGTAGCCATCGCCGGTTGCGGCGCGATCACGGCCGTGGGTTGTGGCGTGGATGCACTGCTCGCGGCGTTGCGCGCGAATGCCAGCGGCCTGCGCGCGTGTGAAAAATTTAATTCTCTGCGTTTCCAGTCAAACATCGTCGGCGCGGTGCCGGGAAATTTTGACGACGAAAATCCAGCATGGTTTCTTGCAAGTGAAGCTCTGAAGCAAGCGCGCGAATCTTCGCGGAACATTTTGGAAAAAATTCCAACTGAACGAATCAGCCTCGTTCTTTCAACGACCAAAGCCAACGTCGAGGCGCTCGAACGGATTTCCGAAAATCGTCCGTGTTCCGATTCGGCGCGGCGGCATTTGCAGGGAAATTTTCTCGCGGAGGATTTGGCAGAAGAATCCGGCGCGCGCGGCCCGGTGCAATGTATTTCCACTGCGTGCGTGTCTGGCTTGGTCGCGATTCATCAGGGCGCAAAAATAATCCAGCGCGGCGAAGCGGACGCCGTTTTCGTCGTCGGCTTGGATTGCCTTTCTGAATTTGTCGTGGCCGGATTCACCGCGTTGAAGGCGATTGATCCGAACGGCTGCCGTCCGTTTGACAAAGATCGTTGCGGCTTGAGTCCGGGCGAAGCGGGCGCGGCGATGGTTTTGGTCCGCGAAAATTTTGCGTCTTCTTCAATCAAAATTCGCGGCTGGGGCGGCAGCAACGATGCGAATCATCTCACCGGCCCGTCGCGCGATGGTTCGGGTCTCGCGCAGGCGATCCGTTCCGCGCTGGCCGCCGCGAAATTATCGCCGCAAGAAATTGATTATGTCAATGCGCACGGAACCGGCACGCCTTACAACGACGCGATGGAATCGCTCGCGTTGAAAACAATTTTCGGCGATGCGTGCCCGCCGTTCAGCGGCTTGAAAGGAATGCTCGGCCACACGCTCGGCGCGGCGGGCGTGGTCGAAACCATCGCGTGCGTTTTTGCGATGCAGGAAAATTTTCTGCCCGGCACGCCGCGATTGAATGTCGCAGCGGAAGGCGTTCCAAAAAACATTTTGCGCGAACCAAATTTTAACGTGCGCGTGAAAAATATTTTGAAATTAAACACTGGATTTGGCGGCACGAACGGCGCGCTTATTTTGAGTCATGGATAAATTTGCCATCATCGCAAAAAGTCAGGCGACCGAAGCCGATTTGAAATCGGCGCGGCTGGGAGCGCGCTTTGGCCGATTGGATTTGGCGAGCCAACTGGCGTTGCTGGCCGTGGAATTATTGGCAATCAATTTTGACTTATTGTCACGCGCGCGCATCGCCATTTGTCTCGCGGCAAAGACCGGTTCGCTGTCAACGGATTTTGATTTCTGGCAGGGACACGACGCGGTGGGCGGACCGAGTCCGACGTTGTTCGCCTACACGCTGCCGAGCGCGGCGATCGGCGAAATCGCGATCCGGCATCGTCTGACCGGGCCGAACCTTTGTTTTGCGGGCGATGATAAAATAATTTTGCCCGAAGCGACGGATTTGATCCAACGCGGCGAAGCGGATGCGTGCGTGTGTGTTTATTGCGAAGTCGTCAACGTCGCGGTTGCAAAAATAATTAACAATCCGCCCGCCGCGCGCGCCAGCGCGTTTTTTTTGACACGCGAGGATTGATCAAGGCCGGGCGGCAGGCGAATTGGTCATCGGTCCGAGTTTGGTGTTGATCGCCGCCAGATCGCGTTTGATTTGCGCCACGTCTGCCGCCATTACCTTCAACTGGGCGACGGCGGCGGGATCGGGCGAGGACAATTTGATTTGTTTCAATAATTCATCGCGCAACGCCGCGTTCGCGTGGCTGGTTTGGGCATTCACATTGTCGTCAATCCGTTTTTCCTGGCTGTCCATCGCGTCGCGCAGCCGCGTTTCCAGGCCGGTCAGGACATCGCGGATTTGCCCGGCGCAGAAGTAAATCGTGTCTGTTTGATTGGTGTGATAATAATATGCCAGCGAACTGTCTGCGGCGCGCTCGGTTTCGGCGACCTGCAATTGCGACTCGATTTTTTTGTCCACCGTCAAGAGCAGATACAACGTGTTGGTGTGGTAGAAAAACGCATCGTCGTGGCTCTTCTCAAAATAAAAATCATTGATCTTGTCCAGCATGGGCGCGAGCGAAGCCAGCTGGGTTTGCAGCGCCGTCATTTGCCTGGCCTGGTTTTGTTCGAGTTGAACGATGCTCTGCGACAGGATCTGGATCTTTTCGCTGTTGATTTTGGCCTGCTTGTCGCAGCCGCATAAGAGGACGGCACCGGTGAATGCGAGTAAAAAATATTTTTTTTGCATGTTAAGTGAAATGGTCACGCCAAATCGCCTGCGTCAAGGAACACCCTGGCTGCGGATTCGTCAACCGCGATTCCGGCGGGAATTTGGCCGTGACATGAAATCGCCTTGTGCTAGATTTCGCGCCAGAAAATCCGAAATTTTATTTGCCATGCAAATCTCGCCCGAGGAACTCAAAGCCAAAATCATCCAGTCGCTGAATTTGCAGGACATCACGCCCGACCAGATTGACAACGACGCCCCGCTCTTCGGCGCGGGCGGGCTGGAACTGGATTCGATTGACGCGCTGGAACTCGTCGTGATGCTCGAAAAAGAATACGGCATCGTCATCAAGGACATCGAGGAAGGCCGGCCCGCGTTCAAGTCTGTCAACACGCTCACGGCGTTCATCGCCGCCAAACGATCAACCTAGTGGCCGCGCGATTTCCAGTCGTGACCGGACTCGGCCTCATCGCCGCGAACGGCTATGGCGCGGACGAAGTCTGGAATTCCATCCGCGCCGGAAAAAGCGGATTAAAACCGCTGACCCTTTTTCAATCGCCGCGCTACGGCCAGATTCCGGCGGGCGAAATCCAAAAAAATCTGATCACGCTCGGCGCGCCATCGCACGGCTCGCGCAGCGATCAATTGGGCTGGCTCGCCGCGCGCGAAGCCATTGCCGCGGCGAAAATAAATTTTCTAAATTGCGCCGACCGCGCGGGCATCGTGCTCGGCTGTTCGGTCGGCGGTTCGTTCGACAGCGAACGTTTTCTCACCACGCTCATCAAAGAAAAAAAAATGCGCGCGCGCCCCACGCGCTTTCACGAATGTGCGTCGGTCGTGGATTTGATCGCCGATGAATTTGGACTGCTCGGCCCCAGCATGGCCGTGACGACCGCGTGTTCGTCCAGCGCGCTGGCGATTGCGACCGCTGCGGAAATGATCATGGCCGGCGAAGCCGACGTGATGCTCGCGGGCGGCGCGGATTCATTGTCGCGCATGACATGGGGCGGATTTCATTCGTTGCTGCTCGTTGATTCGGCAGGCTGCAGGCCGTTCGATGCGAAACGCGCCGGAACGAGCTTGGGCGAAGGCGCGGGAATTTTAATTTTGGAATCAGAAGCATTTGCCAAACGACGCGGCGCGAAAATCCTGGCGCGACTCACCGGCTGGGGTGCGAGTTGCGACGCGCATCACACCACCGCGCCGCATCCCGAAGGCGAAGGCGCGGTCGCCGCGATGCAGGCTGCATTGAAACGCGCAGGTTTAAAATCTTCCGAAATCAATTACGTCAACGCGCACGGCACCGGCACGCGCGACAACGACCTCGTCGAATCAAAGGCGTTGAAGGAAGTTTTCGGCGAACGCGTGCCGCCGTTTTCCAGCACAAAACATTTTTTCGGCCACGCGCTCGCCGCGAGCGGCGCGATTGAGGCGGTGGTTTGCGTCGAAGCGTTGCGGCATCAGGAAATTCCGCCCAATCCCGGTTTCCTTGCGCCCGATCCCGCCATCGGCCTTCAACCCGTTACGAAATTTCAAAGTGCAACGTTGACGCACGTGATGAGCAACTCGTTCGGCTTCGGCGGCAACAATGCCGTTTTGATTTTTTCCAAACCGGAAACCATTCCGCTGACGCGCGCGCCCGATTCCGTTCCAATCGCGATCAACAGTCTGGGCGTCATCGGGCCGGGCGCAAGGGGCGAACGTGAAACCGAACCGCCGTTGCCGCCGGGAAAAGTTTTGGTGCACAATTGCGGCGCGCTCGCGGACACCGCGCTGCTCACGCCGAACCAGCGGCGACGTTTTGGCCGGCTTGTGCAAATGGCGTTGATCGCCGCGCGGCGCAGCCACGCGCCCGATCCGTCGCAACGCCTCGCCGTGGCCATTGGCACGGGCCTCGGCTGCCTCGAAGACGCCGGAATTTTTCTGGAAAATCTGATTTCCAAGGACGAGCGCGAGCCGATGCCCGCGCGTTTTCCGAATTCAGTTCACAACGCGCCCGCCGCGCAAATTGCGATTGATCAGGGCGCGTGCGCGCTGAATTCCGCGCCGACGATGGGCGAAATTTCCTTCGAGAGCGCGCTCTGGCAGGGAATGGCACAATTGAAAATCGGCGAGGCCGATTGCGCGCTCGTCGGCGCGGTGGATGAACTGAACAAATTCCCACTCGCGATCGGCCGCCGCTGGAAATTGTGGAACGAAAAAAACGTTCCCGGCGAAGGCGCGATGATCGCCAGTCTGGCGCGCGCGGAAAATTCCGCAACGCCGCTCGCGCGCGTGACCGCCGTGCGGCTCGGTCGCTGGCGCAAACCATTCGACGCGGAACGTGAAGCGGACTGGATCGCGGCGGCGGTGGATTTGAAAAAAGTGGGAATCATTTTGAGCGGCGCCGGCGGCTGGCCGGCGCTGGATGAAAATTATTCGGCGGTCGCTGCGGCATTGTCAAAGCGCGCTGGCCGAAAACTTGAACATCAAACTTACAAACAACTCTGCGGTGAATTTCATTCCGCGTCCGGCTTCGGATTTTCCGTGGCGGTGAATCTGGCGCGTGAAAAAAAATGCGGCGTGCTGCTTTACACGCTATCGCTGCGCGGAGCCAAAGCGATATGCTGCGTCCAACCTTGAGCCGGTTCCACTTCGTCACAATTTTCGCGCTGCTACTCGGCTCGCTGGCATTGGCGTTTCATAATTTTGTTTTCTTCGCGGCCATCGTTGCCATTTTTTTAATCATCGCCGGGCTGGGCGTGACGCTTCCACAAATGAATTTTTTTGGAAAATTCATTTGTCGCGGAAAAAGTTCGCGGCGCTGCGTGGCGCTGACCTTTGACGACGGGCCGGACGCGCGCTCGACGCCAATGTTGCTGGATTTGCTGCAAGCGGAAAAAATCGAAGCGGCATTTTTTGGCATCGGCAAAAAGGTCGCGGCGAATCCCGAATTGTCCGCGCGCATTGTCCGCGAAGGTCATCTGCTGCAAAATCATTCCCAAGTGCACAGCCCTTTCACAAATTTTTTTCCCGTCGCGCGATTGCGAACGGAATTGTCGCAAACGCAAACGGCGATTCAGAATGCAACCGGAATGGTTCCGCAATTTTTCCGTCCGCCGATGGGCTTGTCAAATCCGCGAATCTTTCGCGCGGCGCGCGAATTTAATTTAAAAGTCGTCGGCTGGAGCGTGCGCAGCCTGGACACGATTTTCACCAACCCGGAAAAAATCGTGGCGCGCATCACGCGGCGGCTGGAACCCGGCGCAATCATTTTGCTGCACGACGGAAACATTCCCGCCGCGCGCTTAGTGCCGACGGTGAAATTGCTTTTGGCAACTTTGCGCGAGCGCGGTTATGATGTCGTGCGGCTGGACAAAATATTAAAATGAAAAAAATTTATGTCATCGCGGCGATGATGCTGGCGCTCACCGTTTTCGCGGCGGACGATGTGTTGCAATCCGTTTCCAATCCGCAACCGATTCTTCAAGACCTGCAACACAAGATGTCGTCGCTCGGTTCGGTTTATTTCGAGCTGACACAGGAACGGCATTTGAAATTGTTCACCGAACCGTTGCAAAGCGAAGGTTACATGCTGATCGAACGTCCCGACCAAATCCGCTGGGAAACCACGTCGCCGTACCAATCCATTTTGCTCGGCGACAAAAAATCGGTGGCGCAATTTGAATTCACCGACGGCAAATGGCAGAAATTAAAATTGGGATTTCCGCAAATGTTGCAGCGCGTGATGGACCAGATGTCGCTGAT
Organism: uncultured Verrucomicrobiota bacterium; assembly: GCA_964249225.1. Lineage (GTDB taxonomy): Bacteria > Verrucomicrobiota > Verrucomicrobiia > Limisphaerales > UBA11358 > UBA11358. The sequence continues at coordinate 15,038 of CAXUBD010000008.1, forward strand.
GAACCAAGGCAAGCTCGACGCGCTCACGGGCGATTACACGATTTCGGTTTCAACAAATAATGAAACAATTCTGACACTCGTGCCGAAAGATGAAAACGCGCGCTCGGTTCTGGCGT
>CAXUBD010000008.1:15163-25260 GCA_964249225.1 uncultured Verrucomicrobiota bacterium
AAGTGGTGATGCGCGAGCCGAACGGCGATTTCACGCGGATTATTTTTCATCGCGAAAAACGCGGCGTGAAATTTCCGCCGGGAACGTTTGACCAGACCAAACCGCTGGATATTGCCGCCATCAAAGCGGCGGTGGACAATGCGCCGTAATTTATTTTTTCTGTTGCTGCTGTTGGCGGGCTGTGCGACCACGCCGCCGCCGGGAAATTTGCCGCGCTTGGCCGGTTCATTTCCCACCGAGGTGCTGATGATTCAGCGCGCCGTGCTGACGGTTCACGGAAGACAATTCACTTTGAACGGTTATCTTGCGGTCAGTAAAACCGGCGGCAAACGATTGATCGTCACGGAAAATTTCGGCGCGGTGCTGGCGGACGTTTTGGTGAAGCCGGACGGCAAAATTTTCGTGATGCGGTCAAGCCAGTTGTTTCGCCCGGAATGGATTCAGCGTTATGTTGTCGCCGACATGGAATGTATTTTTGGCGGCAAGCCGGAAACAAATTGTCCGGGAAAAATGTTAAGCCCGCCGCATTTTCTGATCGAGCATCGCGGCTACACTTTGGATTTACAGATTGTGGAAACCAAGCCCGGCGTGCAGCCGTCGGAACTGTTTGACGAAACGAAACGAGGTTCGCCGTGACGATGCAACGTTCAATCTCCGCCGCGCGAATCGGCGAACCGCAGCAAAATCCGGACGGCACAAATGTTTTTGAATTCCGTTTTGGCGCGGACGATCCGACATTTGCCGGACATTTTCCAAATCGTCCGCTGCTGCCGGGAGTTTTTCAACTGGAAATGACGCGCGTGGCGGCGGAAACAGTTCTGGATTGTCCGCTGGCCGTGCGCGAAATCTCCAAGGCAAAATTTCAACGCCCGATTTTGCCGGACGAAACCGTGCGGCTGGAATTAAAATTATCGGAAACCACCGAAACAATTCAGGCGCGTGCAAATTTTTCCGTCAAAGGACAGGCGGCGGGCGAAACCATTTTATTATTGTGGCGAAACCAAAGTTAAAAAAATGGCTCCAGCGGATTTTTTTCGGCGCGATTCTTTTCGGGCTGATCGGCTGGCTCGCCATCGCCTTGATCTTGCAGCATTGCATCGCGAAGCCGCCGCCGCTGCCCGCCGATGTTTCCATCATGTCGCTGAAACCGGAAGCGCGCGACGGAAAAATCTGGCTGGGCAAATCGTGGACCGGCCAGCGCGAAGGTTTGACGGTGATTTTTCTGAAGGGTGCGCCGTTCGAGATCGGTTATGCCGAGGGCGTTTTGATGCAGGCGAAGATGCACACGCTGGAAAATGAATTTCTCAAAATGATCCAGGGCTATGTGCCGCAGCATTGGTTCATGGAAGTTTTGAAAAATTACGTCATCTACCGCAACCGCCATTTGAGCGATTTTGTGCCGCTGGATTGCCGGCAGGAGATTTATGGCGAGACGCTCGGCTGCCCGGACATCCATCCGGAAGAAGGAAACTATTACAATCGCCTGCTGAATTACCACGCGGCGCACCACGTTTGCTACATGATGATTGACAATCCGTTCATCGCCGCGCGCGCGGGTTGCACGGCGTTCGGCGCTTGGGGGAAGGCGACGCGCGATCAACATTTGATCACGGGCCGGAATTTCGACTGGGAAGCCGCCGAGGTTTTCAGCCGTGACCGTGTCGTGATGATGTGCGAACCGGACAACGGAATCCCGTTCATCTCGCTGTCGTGGGCCGCAATGGCCGGAGTGGTTTCGGGCATGAACCGCGCGGGCGTTTCGGTGACGGTCAACGGCGCGCCGTCCAAACTGCCGGACACAACGGCAACGCCCGTCGCGATTGTCGCGCGCGAAATTCTGGAAAAAGCGCATGACTTGGACGAGGCGCTGAAAATTTTGCGCGACGCAAAAGTTTTTGTCTCGACGATCTGGCTCGTGGGCAGCCGCGTGGACGGAAAATTTGTCGTCGTCGAAAAAACTCCCGGCGTCACCAATGTGCGCGAGGCGAATGGCGACACGATTGTCTGCCCGAACCATTTTGAAACACCCGGCTTGAAAGACGGCGAGCGCAATACGAATTACATGGCCGAAGCCACGTCCGTTTCGCGCGAGGCGCGGTTGAAAGAATTGCTCCGGCAATCCGACGGCAAAATTGATCCCGCGCTGGCGGCGGAATTTTTGCGCGACCGCGATCTGCCCGGCGGCATTTTTGCGGGCGACGGCCATCGCGCGACGTTGAACGCCTTCATCGCCACGCACGCGACGGTCATGGATTTGAGCAGCAATATTTTTTGGGCCGCGTCGCCGCCGAACCAGCTTGGCAAATTCGTCGCGTTCGATGTTTCGGATTTTTCGCACGAACTTCCCGAACTGACCGTTCCTGCGGACGCGACACTGGCCGACGGCGAATATGAAAAGGCGAAACAATCCAAGCAATGCCTGACCGAAGGCCAGCGCGCGTTGAAAAATAAAAACGCGCAGGCCGCATTGGATTTGGCCGGCCAGGCGGAAACATTGAACCCGGGTTTTTATCAGAACGCGGCCTTGCGCGGACGCGCGCTGCTGGCGTTGGGCCGCAAAGAGGAGGCGGCGCAGTCCTTTGAGAAAGCGCTGGCGGAACACCCGGCGTTTTTGAAAGAGCAACAGGAACTCGAAACGCTGTTGCAACAAACCGAACCGATGCAGTAGTCTTTTGCCGCACGCATGAAGGCAATGTTTCACGCCCGGATTTCGCGCAGCTTGATTTTCATCCAGGCGTTGCTCGGTTTTGGCGCGACGCTTTTTCTTGCGTTACCTTACCTGCGCCGGACACATGGTCTCGACCGTTTGCAGCCGTCGCAAAAATATTTGTTCGTCGCGAATCATGTCAGTTTGCTCGACACGATTTTGCTTGGCGGTTTGTGCTGGCGTTCGGGTTGTTATCCCATCCTGACGCTGGGCGACAAAAATGTCTGGCACGCCTCGTGGCTTAAAAAAATCTTGAGCAGCAAAATCGGGTTTCTGGTCGAACGCGGAAAATTGAATCCCGGACGCATCCGCGAGTTGCAGGCTTTTGGCTGCGCCGGAAAAGAATTTCATCTGCTCGTTTTTCCCGAAGGCACGCGCGGCGATGGCGTTCACGTGGCCGCGCCGCAGCCGGGGATTTATTTCATCGCGCACGAAGCGCGCCTGCCGCTCGTGCCGGTGTTCATCGAAAACATGCAGTGCGTCTCCACGAAGCGCGGAACCTTTCATCCGCTGGGCGGTTTGCGGAAGATCGAAGTGCATTTTGGCGATCCGGTCATGCCGGAAAAATATCTCAACCTGCCGCGGAAGGAATTTCTGGAACTGGTGCAACGCAGCATCACGACGGCCCGGCAGTCGCAGCGCGCCGTCAGCCGTGCGACCATCGAAACCGCCGGCTTTTCCGCTTCCAATCCGATGCCGCCGGCGGCTTGAATTTTCGCGATCAGTCGGGCGGATGACTGGGAGGGATACCGGCTTGGTCATCGCCTGATGCTGCCTTGAATCCTGCCTTGCCACCGTGTTAACGGCGGCGGCGCGCACCGAATGCCATTGCACCTCCGGTTATTGAACGTTCTCACCACTCTGGAAAATATCTTGTTTAGACGAGGCAAACGATGGTGAACACCCCATGAAATAAATTCCTTCTCCGTATTGGATGGTGCGAAGGTGGCCGCAGGCCGGATGAGGTGAACCGCGAACTACGCCAACCCGCGAACGCAGAATTGACGCCGCAAAATTTCCCGCGCACATTGGAACGCGGATGAACCAACCTATTACGGCGACAATCTCCAAGTCCTCCGCGAGCACATTGCGGACGAGGATATAACCAATGATACAATGGCCTTGGCAAATTAATTTCAGCAAACTCCCTTTGTGAATTCAGAAAACGATTTCTTGCGCGAAGAACCGCCGGCTTACGGCGTTGCGTCTAACCGTGTCCGAAAGGGCAGCCGGAATGAAGCGATTCGTTCCGGCTGTTTGTTGTGCCGATTTTTACAGAAGTAAACAAAGGGAACGAAGCTAAAATAAACCTTGGTTTTCTTCGTTTGCGCTTTGTGAAGCGATTCGTTCCTGCTGTTTTTCATGTCTTTCCATGCGGCAGTGTATTCGCCCCGGCGCGATTAGTTGCCCGCCGGCACTGAAATCGGCTGCGGCGATTGCCGGGGCTGACCATTTAGCCGCCAGCGCAAATCGCCGGTTGCCAGATAGACGAACATCGCAAACAGCATCAGAATCACGCAAAACCAGATGCGCCAGTCGCGATGCGCGCGTCGCCAATAAGGCGGATGGCCTTGGTTAATCGGGCCGCCATTCGGATCGCCGTGCGACTTGTGAGCGTTTTTTATTTCATTCATGGGTTGCCGATTTTTTCCCCGTCCATTTCCAATTCCGAATCTCCGGCAAATCTTCGCCATGCTTGGCGATGTAATGTTTGTGCTCGATGAGTTTGTCCTGCATCTGCTGTTTCAGGTAGTCGCCCTTGACGCCGAGTTGCGGCAGGCGGTCAATCACGTCTTGCACGAGATGAAAACGGTCGAGGTCGTTTTGCACGCGCATGTCGAAGGGCGTCGTGATCGTGCCTTCTTCCTTATAGCCGCGAACGTGAAGGTTGCGGTTGGTGCGGCGATAGGTCAGCCGGTGGACGAGCCACGGGTAGCCGTGAAAACCGAAGATGATATGTTTGTCTTTCGTGAAGAGCGAATCGTAATCGGCTTCGCTCAATCCGTGCGGATGCTCGCTCGCGGATTGCAATATCATCAGGTCCACGACATTGACCACGCGGATTTTCAGTTCGGGCAGATGCGCGCGCAAAATGGAAACGGCGGCGAGAATTTCCAGCGTCGGCGTGTCGCCGCAGCAGGCCATCACGACATCCGGCTCGCAACCTTGGTCGTTGCTCGCCCATTGCCAGATGCCGATGCCTTCCGTGCAATGCACCACGGCGGCGTCTATCGTGAGCCATTGCGGCAGCGCGTGTTTGCCGGCGACGACGACGTTGACGTAATGCTTGCTCCGCAAACAATGATCGAAGACGGAGAGCAGACAATTCGCGTCCGGCGGCAAATAAACGCGCACGATGTCGGCTTTCTTGTTGATGACGTGATCCATGAAGCCGGGGTCTTGATGCGTGAAGCCGTTGTGATCCTGCTGCCAGACATGCGACGCGAGCAGATAATTCAGCGACGCGATTTTCCGCCGCCACGGAAGCTCCAACGTGACCTTCAGCCATTTGGCGTGCTGGTTGAACATCGAGTCCACGATGCGAATGAAGGCTTCGTAGCTGTTGAACAGCCCGTGCCGACCGGTGAGCAAATAACCTTCGAGCCAGCCTTCACACTGATGTTCGCTCAACATCGAGTCCAGCACGCGACCGGCGGGCGCGAGAAATTCGTCGTTGTTTTGTTCGCGCGCGTCCCATTGGCGATTGGTCACTTCAAAGACCGCGCCTAATTGATTGGAGAGCGTTTCATCCGGGCCGAAGATGCGGAAATTATTTTGGTTCAGCTTCGCCACGTCGCGCAAAAATTTTCCGAGCACAAAAGTATCTCCCGCGTTGACCGCACCGGGCGAAGGCACCGTCACCGCGTGGTCGCGAAAATCCGGCATCCGCAAATCGCGCAACAAAAGTCCGCCGTTGGCGTGCGGATTTGCGCCCATGCGCCGGTCGCCTTTCGGCGCAAGCTCGGCCAAATCTGAATTTAGTTTTCCGTTCTTATCAAATAATTCCTCAGCCTTGTAACTTTTCATCCAGCTTTCTAGTTGCTGGACGTGTTCGGGATGTTCGGCATCCACCAACAGTGGCACTTGATGCGAACGGAACGTGCCTTCATTTTTCAAACCATCCACAACTTTCGGACCCGTCCAACCTTTGGGCGACTTGAGCACAATCATCGGCCAGCGCGGACGAGTCGTGTCAGATTTGTTTCGCGCATTGGTTTGGATTCGCCGGATGTCCTCGATGGCTTTTTCCAAAACTGTGGCCATGAGTTCGTGCATTTTTTCCGGGTCGTCGCCTTCAACAAAATACGGCGTCCAGCCACAGCCGCGAAAAAATTGTTCCAACTCGTCCGGCTCGATGCGCGCGAGCAGAGTGGGATTGGAAATTTTGTAGCCATTCAAATGCAGAATCGGCAGCACCGCGCCGTCGGTGATCGGATCAAGAAATTTGTTGGACTGCCACGCGGTTGCCAGCGGGCCGGTTTCCGCTTCGCCGTCGCCGACGACGCAGGCGACAATCAAATCGGGATTGTCGAATGCCGCACCGAATGCATGCGACAATGAATACCCCAGCTCGCCGCCTTCGTGAATTGATCCCGGCGTCGTCGGCGCGACATGGCTGGAAATTCCGCCGGGAAAAGAAAATTGCGTGAACAGTTTTTTCAGCCCAGCCTCGTCCTGCGTGACGTTCGGATAAATTTCGCTCCAAGTTCCTTCGAGATAGACATTGCCGACAATCGCCGGACCGCCATGACCGGGACCGGCGACGTAAAACATATTCAGGTCATATTTTTTTATGACGCGATTGAGATGCACATAAATAAAATTCTGTCCCGGCGTCGTGCCCCAATGCCCGACCACCAGCGGCTTCACGTCGGAAAGTTTCAGCGGTCGTTTGAGCAGCGGATTGTCGTAAAGATAAATCTGCCCCACTGATAGATAATTCGCCGCGCGCCAGTAGGCGTTCATTTCTTGCAGCAAGTCCGGCGTGAGAGTATTTGTATTCATGATTCAATCGTCCATCAAAAGGCTGGCTTGTTTGGAAGCGGAGAACAATGGGGTGAACACCCCATGAGATTCAAACTGGAGAAATAATTTCAGGACAGGAACGCAAGACCGAGCGCGCAATCATCAGCTCCTCGTCCGTGCGGATGACGCGAACCGTGACGCGGCTGAAATTTCTGGAAATGATCGCAGCCGTCTTCGCGTTGCGCGACTTGTCCAATTTTACGCCGAGAAAATCAAGCCCATCGCAAATGCCGGCGCGGACGGCGGGCGCGTTTTCACCGATGCCGCCGGTGAAAACGAGCGTGTCCAATCCACCGAGCGCGGCGGCGAAGGAGCCGATCCATTTTTTTGCCTGATAACAAAATAATCCCACGGCTTCCGCCGCGCGCACATCCAGTTTTTCACGGTCGATCAAGTCTCGCATATCCGAACTTGTTTCCGAAACGCCGAGCAAGCCCGACTCGTGATTGACCATTTTATAAAACCGTTGCGTGGTCATTTTTTCAGTGCGCGCCAGATAAGGCGCGAGGCCGGGATCTAAATCACCAGAGCGCGTGCTCATCACTAATCCGGCTGTCGGCGTAAAGCACATGCTCGTGTCAATGCTTTTTCCATCGCGCACGGCGGCCATGCTCGCGCCATTACCCAGATGGGCGAGGATTACGCGACCTTTCTTTGCCGACGGGTCGCCGAGGCGCGCGAGTTGTTCCATCAGATAGGCGTAGGACAATCCGTGAAAACCATAGCGCTGAATTCTCTTCGCATCGAAGCGTCGGGGAATCGGCAGCAGCTTGGCCACGCGCGGCATCGTTTGGTGAAACGCCGTGTCGAAGCACGCCATCTGCGGCACTTTCGGATGATGTGCCCGGAATTTTTCAATCAGCTCAATTTCGCGAGGCAGATGCTCCGGGTCGTTTGGGCTGATGCGACGCAGTTCCTCCAAAAGTTTTTTTGTGACAATTTCAGGCTCGGTATGTTTCATGCCATGAACCACACGATGTCCCACAGCTTTTACTGACGTGAAGTCATTTTGTTTTTCGAGCCAGTCGATCAGGAAATTCGCCGCTGATTCGTGACCGGCCACAAGTTTGCGGCCTACCTTTAGTTTTCCATCCGCCTGAAACGTCAAATTCGTTCCGCTCAATCCGATGCGGTCAATTTTTCCATGAAGTTTTCGCTTCAGCGGTTCGCCAACCTGATAGAGCGCGAACTTGATGCTCGACGAGCCACCGTTGATCGTCAGGATGCTGGCGTTGGCGGGTTTCATTTTCATTGCCTTGATTTTTTGCGCCTGCCGCCGGTATTTCAAGATTTGAAAATAGTCTGGGAAACCTGATTGTCGCCATGGGGTATAACCCTACCGTCATGAGGGAAAATTCACGTCGTGATCAATGCCGTGGAAAATGTTCAGCCAGCAGATCGCCCGCTTTTTGGACGCCATGAATGACGCCCTCGTTGAATTCCGACTTGCGGAAATATTCGCTCATGGTTGCCGCCAGTTCCTGCCAAAATTTATCCCCGCATTTTGCGTGGACGCCCTCGTCACCAATCACGGCGAATTTATGAACGCGCGGCGCCACGAAAATCAGCACGCCGTTTCGTTCCGCAGATTGCGCCATGCCCAGCCGAACAAATTCCTTTTGCGCCGCCGCCACCGGATCGGCCAAGGATTTGTGACTGATCAGAACGCGGATTTCGCCGGAAGTTTTTTTCTCCGCGTCCCGGATCGCCGCGACCAGCGTGTCGTGCGGCAATTGTTCGATGAATTTTTTAGGATGCATATTTTACCAGGAACCGCCCGCGCCGCCGCCGCCAAAACTGCCGCCGCCACCGGAAAATCCGCTGCCAGAGAAACCGCCGCCCGAAAATCCGCCGCCGCCCCAGCCGCGATTTGACCCGCTGCTCGAAAGCAGCAGCCACGGCAAAAACATTCCGGAGCCGCGCGCGAAAAAAATAATGATGACGATCAAAATTATAAATCCGATTGGCAAAACCGATTTTTTCGGATCGCTTTGAGTTTGCGCATCCGCCACCGTTTCACCCGTTCCTTTGTATTCGCCTTTGGTTGCGGCGAGAATGGATTGGACGCCCGCCGCCAAGCCGCCATCAAAATCGCCGGCTTTGAACCGCGGAGAAATTTGTTCATCAATAATTTTTTTGCAAAGCGCGTCGGGCAGGACGCCTTCGAGTCCGTAACCGACTTGCAAAAACATTTTGCGATCTTGAACAAAAACAAAAAGCACCGCGCCGTTGTTTTTATCTTGCTGGCCGGCTTTCCAAGCCCGCGCCACGCGCACCGTATAATCTTCAATGGATGAATCTGATTGCATCGTCGGAAAAATCACGACGAGAATCTGCTCGGAGCTTTGGCGTTCAAAATCGGCGAGCGTTTGGTTCAGTTGCGAAACCGTCGCGGTGGAAACCACATGCGCGTAATCATTAAAATATTGCGCGGGTGACGGCGGAATGACTTCATCGGCGAATGTGCGGAAGCAAAAAGCAAAAAGGAGAATGAACCAAAAGCGTTTCACAAATCAGGGCGCGTTGGTCGCCGGCGCGCCGAAATTGAATTGAACCTTGGGCGCGGTTTCCGCGCCGGGCGCGGCGGCGAAATACGGCTTGGATTGAAACCCAAACGCCCCGGCGTAAAAGACCGCGGGAAATGATTTGATGGCGGTGTCGTAATTTTGCACCGCCAGATTAAAATCGCGCCGCTCGACGCTGATGCGATTTTCCGTGCCTTCCAATTGCGCCTGCAAATCGCGAAAATTTTCCGTCGCCGTTAAATTGGGATAACGCTCAACAACGACCATCAAACGCGACAACGCGGACGATAGTTGTCCCTGCGCCTGATCAAACGCCGCGAGTTTCGCGGGATCGGTCGGCGCGGTGTTCGGATCAATTTTCACCTGGCCGACGGATGCGCGGGCCTGGGTGATTTCCGTCAGCGTGGATTTTTCAAAATTCGCCGCGCCGGAAACCGTGGCGACGAGATTGGGAATCAAATCCGCGCGGCGCTGGTAAACATTTTGCACCTGCGCCCATTGGCTGTCCACGGCTTGCGAAAGTTTGACGAGGCGGTTATAGCTGCCGCCGGCGACGGCCACGAGCGTTAAAATTAAAATGCCGAGCACAACCAGAACTCCGAAAATGATGGCGAGTTTTTTCATAACTTATTCAAACAGTCATAGTCTAACTTTTCCGCACCGGGCAACAATTATAAAATTGGGGTCGGATTATTCCGGCCGCCGCTTCGAAGAAAATTGCGTCACCTGAAAAATAATGTTGACCCGTCGTCACTCGAATTCCAAATCTTCGATTTCCAGAAACCCGTTCAACTGGCGGATGCGCGTCGGATGGCGCATTTTGCGGAGCGCCTTGGCCT
>CAXUBD010000009.1:0-347 GCA_964249225.1 uncultured Verrucomicrobiota bacterium
GTCCGGGTGAATGAACAGACGGACAAATTATCGCGCGCGTTGCCGGGCGCTGCGAAAATTCTCGACGCCACAATGGCGGAAGTGGATCGCGGAAATGCCAGCAAGGCGTGAGTCGAACGATGCGAGCAAGTTAAAGCCGTTCACTTTTCCGCGAGTTTTTGCAGGATTATTTTCATCACTTCCTGGACGGCGTAGGGTTTTGAAATCAGGCTGCCGTCGTAACGCTTAATGCAGGCCTGGGTCGTTTCGTCAAGGTAGCCGGACGCGAGGATGAATTTGATTTCCGGCCGGCGCGGGGCGACCTGCTCGATCAGTTCGATGCCGTTCATGCCCGGCATGTTGTAATC
>CAXUBD010000009.1:357-6943 GCA_964249225.1 uncultured Verrucomicrobiota bacterium
GGATATCCACGGGTTCGGCGGTATTTTCCAAAACTTGGAGCGCTTCCGATCCGCTTCCAGCGACGAGCACGGTAAGTCCCGCCATTTCCAAAAATTTCTGCGCAAAATCGCGCACCAGATCCACGTCATCCACCACGAGCACGCGGCCCTTGCTTTGCGCGAGCAAGGTCTGGCGCGGCGCGGTGACGGGCGTGATCTCTTCGCGCGCCAGCGGCAGGTAAAGATGAAACGTCGTGCCCTTGCCCAAAACACTTTCAACTTCGATGAACCCGCCGGCTTCCTGCGCGACGCGTTGCACGATCGGCAGTCCGAGTCCCGTGCCTTTGCCGGCATCTTTCGTCGTGAAAAATGGCTGGAAAATTCGCGTCAACAGATCCGGCGCAATGCCGCTGCCGGTGTCGGCGACGCTGCAACGGGCGTAAAGTTCACCGGGCGCGAGATGATATTTTGCAGCCAGATCGGCGGGAAGTTTCACAACCGTATTTATCAGTGACAATCTTCCGCCGTCGGGCATGGCGTCCTGGGAATTCACGCACAGATTCAGCAACGCCTGGCTCGCGCGCGTGGAATCCATTTTCACCGGCAGCGGTTCAGGCGCAGGCTGAATCTCAATCGTCACGTTGCGGCGCACGGTGCAGCGCGCGAGCTGGCCGGCTTCCTTGATGATTTTGTTCAAGTCCAGCACGACGGATTTTTCGTCGGTCGCGCGGCTGAACGAAAGCAGCTGCTGCGTGATTTCCGTGGCGCGCACGGCGGCCATGTTGATTTTTTCCAGCCCCGAACGCAGCGGCGACTTGCCGGCTTCCGTCTGCATCAAAATCAGCGCGGTGTGGCCGATGATGACTTGCAGCAAATTATTGAAATCATGCGCGACGCCGGCGGCGAGCGTGCCGATGATTTCCATTTTCTGCGACTGGAAAAGCTGGTTCTGCAATTCGTGATTGTGCGTTTGATCCTCGACGCTGCAAATCAAGCCGCGCACCAGCGTGCCGGCGAACCACGGCGAAATTTTTGTCACCCAGTAATGGCCGTCGGCGGCGTGGAAAAAATTGGACTGCGCCTTGCCGGATTTGATGACTTCCTGAAACGCGGAAAAAAGTTCCGCACGGCGCGCGGCATCGGGAACGTAATCGAGCAACGCGCGGCCGATTTCCGGGACGCCGTTCAAACGGACGCCGCCGTGCTCGGCGGGCAATTGCCGCCAGCCGTCGTTGGCGTGCGTCAGGCGGAATTCGCAGTCGAGACTGTAAATCGCGCCTTCGAGCGATTGCAAAATGCTCTGGACAAAATCGCGTTCCACGCGCAACGCGTCCTGAAGTTGCTGGCGGACGGTGATGTCGCGTTCGCAAATGGCATAGCCCATGAAACGCCCGGCGATGTCGGAAATCGGCGAGACGGTGGATTCGACCTGATACGTTTCGCCGTTGCGGCGCACGTTGATGAATTCGCCGAGCCATTCGCGGCCCTGACTGACGTGGTCGCGATAAGCGCGCACCTTTTCCTGCTCGGACGGCGCGCGCAAAAATTCATCGGAACGGCCCAAGACTTCTTCGATGCCGTAGCCCGTCGCGGATTGAAACGCGGGATTGACGTAAGTGATCCGCAAATCCGCGTCCGTCACCAAAAAAACATCCGGCGTCGCATCAATCGCGGTGATGAGCCGCTGCACGTGCGATTCCAAACGCAGTCGCCGCGTGGCGTCCTTGAAAACCACGAGCGTGAAACCATCTTCGAGCGGGACGATTTCCAAATCCATCAACGAACTCGGCGCATCTTCTTGAACGATGATTACTGAAGAAATTGTTTCGGCGCGCGGCGCGCGGCTTTTCAAAATCCTTTCGAGCTTTTGATTCGCGGGCAGCGGCAGGATTTTGAAAATGGAAAATTCATGTTCGTCTGGAACAGCCTTGAGTTTAAACAGCCGGAAGGCTTTGGGATTGATATGCTGCGCGGTTCCATCCGCGCGGCAAACGATCTGCGCATCTTCGGACGCGTTGAAAAGCGTCCACCACCAGCGGAGAGTTGATTCCCGCCCGGCCGAAATTTTTTCATTTTCAACAGGCAAATCCATCATTCGGTTCAAAAAATCGTCAGCAATAAACCACCAGCGCCTCGGTGATCGGCTGAATCCGGTTGTGATTCAAAACTTTTTCGATGAATGTGGCGTTTAATTTCTGGCCTTCGGACACGAGCAGCAGCCCGTTGTAAGTGTGGATGCCTTTCGCCAGAACCATGCCGGGACGTAAATCCATCAACGCCAGTTGCCGTTCTTTTCGCGGAATCACCGCCACGGTGTGCGCGCGCAAAAAAATCCTCACGGCTTCGGGATCAAAAATCGAACCCGAACCGTTTCTGATTTTTTCGAGCGCGTCCATCTCCGTCAAGCGGCAGGAAGCGTAAGCGACCGCCACGGCCAGCAACCGCGCGAGCCATGGAATATTTTCGCCGGCGAGTTGGTTCGGATAGCCGCTGCCGTCGAAATTTTCGTGATGCGCGCGGATGATTTCGCCTACTTGCTCGAGTTTGTTGCCGAACGCGGCGAGTTCCTGTCCCAAAATCGGATGCTGTTCGATGAGCGATTTTTCCGCCGCGCTCAACGCCGCCGGATCTTCCTGCCAGCGCCGGATGATCTGGCGCGGCACGCCGACGAGTCCGATGTCATACAACAATCCGCTGCCTTCGAGAGCGCGCGCGTCCTCGGAATTCAGTTGCAGCACCTGCGATATGGCTTTGCAAAGTTGGAACACGCGCCGCGCCTGGTTGCCGAGCGACGGATAAAAAGTTTGCATCGTGTGCACGCACAGTTCCATCGAATGAACCAGATTGCGTTCGAGGGCCGCGTTCATTTCGCCAAGCTGCTGGTTTTGCTGGGCGACGAGCTTGACTTGCTGTTCGAGCGAACGGTTGAGGTCAACCAGTTGCTCGTTCATGGATTGCGTCGCTTTTTGAAGATGCTCATTCTGTCCGATTAATTCGTAGCGTTGAATTCCGTTTTGCACCGTTGCCAGAAATTCCTCGCGCAGCCACGGCTTGACGACGAACCGGAAAATTTCGCCTTTGTTGATCGCCTCGATGACCGTGTCAAGATGCACCACGGCGGTGATCAGAATGCGTGTGGCGCCGGGCTGAAGTTGACGCGCGCGCGCGAGCAGTTCGAGTCCGGGCAGCTCCGGCATGCGCTGGTCGGAAATGATGACGGAAAATTTGCGCCGCTTGATTTCTTCCAGCGCGCGGAGCGGATTGTTGAAGCCGGCGGCTTCGTAGCCGGAGCGTTCCAAGGTTTCCAGCAGCAATGCCAGCACCGCCGGTTCGTCGTCCACGACGAGAATCGGATTCAGCGGTTTGCGGGTTGCGTCCAGATCATTCATGAAATGCCCGCGCCATTCGGTTTAAGAAACAGAAGTCCATCCCGCCGGACGCTCGGAAACGTATGAGGCTTGCAAGCGTTTTAAATTGCGGCTGGCTTGTTCGAGTTCCTCGCGTTTCGCCTGCGACGCAGCCCGCGCGGTTTGCAGCAACGTTTGGTTGCGCCGGCCCAGTTCGATCAATTCCCAGACCGTGGCGTAAATGATTTTTTCCTTGGCCGCGCAATCCGCGCCAGAATTTTTCCACTCGTCGCGCGCGGCAAGAGTAAGTCGCGTGACGAGCGGCTGGATTTTTTTTATGACTGCCTGACATTCCAGCAAAAAATCCCAGTCGCGCATGCGGATCGCCTTGCCCTCGGCTTCGGCAAGCCGACGCCATTCCCCATAGGCTTCGAGCAGCGCCTGCTCCGCGCTCATGCCGCCCTCGCATCGTAAAAGAGTTCGTCGGCCGAGCCGGACGGCGCAGATGATGCCTGACCTTGGTGGGCGAGCATCACGGCCCAGGCGTCGCGCAATTCTTTCAGAAGGACGATGACTTCATCCACGCCTTCGCGATGCTTTTGCAGATTACTTTCCACGATGCGCTGGTCGAAATAATAATAAAGATTGCGCAGCGTTTCCGCGAGTTTGCCGCCGGCGTCGAGGTTCAGGGAATTGTTCAGCTCGCGGATGATGTCCGCCGCGCGTTGCAGATTATTGTGGATGGTCTGGTTTTTTTCGCGCGGATCAAGGTGATCAAAACCCGTCAAGGCGCGTTCGAGCGAATGCAAGGCGCCATCGAAAAGCATCAAAATCAACTGGCCGGGCGGCGCGGTTTGCGTGGCGATCTGCCGGTAGGATTTCCAAGTATTGGCCGCGTTCATAGGCGTGGAGGGAAATTTTTTAAGGTTTAGGGTTGATGCTGCCGGCCAAAATCCCTGCTATTTTATTTAGCAGTTCGTCGGAAGGATAATTTTTATCCGCGACGAAGGCGCTTGCCCGCGCCACGGTTTCGGGACGAACGGGCGTATCCTTCAGGGTTTTTTCCAAAGCCTGTGTGCGCTCAAAGGGCATGATCGTTTCGGCCGGCTGCGGGTTTTCCCGGCGGGCAGCCGGCGGGCTGATCCCAGCATCTGGTTTCAAGCTGGGGTTGAACTCAATTTCCATATTTATTTGGTGACAATTTTTACGGCATCCGCGCCGGCCACACATTCTATCGGCGGCCCGCAGAATAACTTTAGCCGGAACTTCACCGTGCGGGCAATGTTTGCAGCAATTTCCCCACTGAATACCGGCCAAAATAGCAGGGCGAATTCAAAACGGCCCACTGATCGTCTAATGCCGACGGCGGCTGGCGGTCGGCAAATTTCAATAAACTTTTGAGCAGCGATCTGGTTTCGCCGTGGATGTTCTGCTGCTGTTTTTGAAATTGTTCCGCCTCTTTGGCCACCGCGGGTTCACCGGCGTCAAAAATTTCGTCCGCCGCCCAGATGATTTTTCGCGTGCGGGCGTCCACCAGTTTCAGCCGCCAACCGATGATCAGCGGCGCATAGGCGCGAAATGCCGTCAACTGGCAGAACAAAACGGCGTCGCAACCATACGCCCTTTGCAGCGAATCAAAAAAATTCGCCGGTAAAATCTCCGCGCCCAGCCAGCCGGATCGTCCAGTCAGACTTCGCAGCATAGCGGAGCCGGCCGGGACCGTTTCAAATTTTTTGGTTTTGACCAGTTCGGATTGCAAAATCGGATCGAGCATTTCACACCCGCTGGACAAATCCATGCGCGAGGTTTCGCCGGCCAGCGGCAGGATCACCACTCGTTTCATATCAGCCGGCAGAGCGGATGAAGAAGTGAAAATGTTTTGGGATTTGAGATCCTGCCCGAACGCAATCGCGGCGCACCCGGTCAAAACCAAACAGGCAATGAACCAGCGCTGGATGAATTTTATTTTCATGAACGATCAGAGAGTTCCGTTGGTGACCTGCTCGGACAGATAAGTGAGTTCCTGATTGGCTTGGGACTGCGCTTGTTCCATGGCTTGAAATTCGGTGGTCCACTGGGCGGAATCCGAGGTGATTTTTTGTTCCAGATTGGCGATTTGGGCGGTGAGATTGTTGTATTGCTGGGTGAGGCTGGCCTGATGATTTGTTAAATCGCCGCTGTCGCCGGTGACATTGGTGATGTAGTTGTTGAGTTGCGTCGCCATGCCGTTGGTGGCGTCGGCAAAAAATGACTGCACGGCGTTAAGATTGCCGGCCAGCGCGCTGTTCAACGTGTTGGAATCGCTCAACGCGAGCGTGTTGTCCTGTCCGTTGGTTTCGATGCCCAAATCGGCCAGCGACGTGATTGAACCGGACAATCCGGTTCCGGCAAAAAAACTGAACGCGCGCAAATTGTCGGCGAGGGCGTTGGCAGTTTGATCGCCCGTCAGCGGACCGGGCGTCACCGTGCCATCGGAGGCGGTCGTCACAATCTGCTGGCCGCTGATCGCCGTTTGCACGGCGTTGTAATCGGTGACGAATTGCTGGATGGCCGAACTGATTTTGCTCGTGTCGCTGCTCACCGTCACCGTCGTCGCGCCAGGGCTGGCGGCGGTGACGGAAAGTCCCGTGATGCCGGAACTGGCTTGAGAAATTGTATTGGATTGACTGACCAAAGTTTGCGTGCCGCCGTTGAGCGTGTAGAGCAGATTCTGGCCGCGCGTCAAGGTGCCGCCGGAAAGCCCGGTCGCAGCCAGAAAATTTCCCGTCACATCCTGCATCGAAATGCCCGTGTCGCCCGTGGAATTATTCGTCAGCGTGAAGCGGTTGTTCAACGTGTCGTAAGTGGCCGTGACGCCGGCGGTGGAGTTGTTGATGCGATCCAAAATATTTTGAATGCTGTCGCTGCTTGCGTCGTAATGGATGGCGACGCCGTTGATGGTGAACTCGCCATTGCCGCTGCCGCCGTCGGTGATCGCGGTCGCCAAGTCGGAATTGGAAAGCGTCACGGTCGTGTTGACATGGCCGAGGGCCGACGCGCTGCTGACGGAATCCGTGCCGTTGTTATACAATTGCGCGACTTGCAGAAAATTGCTCGTGTCCGCCGCGCTGCCCAGCACGACTTCGCTGCTGTCGCTGCTGGCCAGCGTGATTTCGTCCGTGGTGGAATTGTAACTGGCGGTGACTTTGTTGTTCGTGGCGGAAGCGATTTTATCAAAAACATCCTGCAACGAATCCGTGGCCGCGACGGTGATTTGCGCG
>CAXUBD010000009.1:6953-10493 GCA_964249225.1 uncultured Verrucomicrobiota bacterium
ACCATGACCAACCTGGTGGATGTGAAAGCCACAAATTTCCCCTATCGTTTTTACCGCGTGTTGCAGCAGCCGTAAGCCGCCGACCTCCCGGCTTGCTCAATGCTGGTTGTGGACGCACCGTCCACCGTGAATGTTCCCGCCGTCACCGGCGCGGCAAATCCCGCCGTGCCGATGGTCACACTGCTTGCGCCGTTCGGAGCGAGAATCTGGCTGACATTTCCTGCGCCATTGATTTGAGCGGCGCTGGCCAGTTGCGAAATATTGAAAATAAAAGTGCCGGTTGAAGCTTTCGTTCCAGTTGTGGCTGACGCCACCGAAGAATTGGACGATTGTGCGGCGGTGCTTTGGTAGAGCGTCGGATCCTGCAATGCGGTCAAATCCGTCTGCAATGTCGTCAGGTCATTCTTGATCGTGGTGAAAGCGGAATTCTGGGTATTGATTGTGGCCTGCTGGCTTTGCCATTGGGTTTCCGGCGCGCGTTCGGCCTGCGCGAGTTCCGTTACGATATTCTGCCAGTTCATTCCCGAAGCCAGCCCGGATACGGCCAGCGTGGAGGCCAGACTGGTGCTGGTATTATTTGTCAAACCAATCTGCGGAACCTGGCTGGTGCCGAGGATGGAACTGATGGTGCTGCTGGTTGACATAAAATTCTGAACTCCCCGCGATCTATTTTCTCAAGACTTTTTTGCCCCTGCTGCATCAACCGCCCGCATTTACGGCAAAGCTCGGACGGCGCTCTCGCGCCGTCCGAGGATGGTTACCAATTCGACGAATCGAACTGCGCTCCTTATTGAAGGAGCTTCAGCGCGATATTCGGGAGCGCGTTTGCCTGGGCCAACATCGCCGTGCCGGTTTGCACGAGGATGTTTTCTTTCGCATACTGCGTGCTTTCCTGCGCCACATCCACATCCATGATCACGCTGTTGGCAGCGGACAGGTTGTTGTTCAGCGTCGCCAACTGGCTGCTGTAGTCGGTCAGCGCTTCTTGTGTCGCACCGATAGTGGCGCGGTCGGTGGCTATCGTGGTGATAGCTGATTTAATATCCGTAAGTGCGGCACTTGCGAATGTGGTTGAAGTCACATTGTCACTGCCGTTCAACAGGCCGCTAAGGCTGATGCCGGTCATGCTCACTGAACCTCCATCGCTGTCCACCGTTACGTTAAGGGCGGTGCTATTGAACAGAGACACGCCGTTAAAGTCTTTTGTGGCGACGCTGTTGACATAAGTGGCCAGTGTTTGGAACTCTTTGTCGTAATCAGCTCGATCGCTGGAAGACTTGGTGACGTCCTGTGCCTGGATGGACAATTCACTCATGCGATCCAACGCACTGGACACCTGCGAGAGGTAGCCGTCCTGCGTTTGGGTGAATGAGATGGCGTTGGCGATGTTATTTGAGGCGGCAGTATTGCGGCCTTCCTGCGCGACCAGGTTGGTTGAAACCGCCAGACCCGCGCTGTCATCCGCCGGCGAAGTGATCTTCGATCCGGAAGACAAACGTGCGAGTGACTGGCTCAACATGGCGCTGGACTGGCCGAGCAAGGTTGCGGTTGATTGGGCTGATAGGTTTGTGTTTATTACCATAACTAACTCTTTCCGTGAGTCGCCCCGTGAGGGGCATTGATTTTACGCAACATCCATGTTGCGTGGCGGGACTTTGTTTAGGCGCTCGCCCGTTTTTCCTTCCGGCTGTTTGCGGCCGCCGGACGCCTTTTGTCACGTCATTCTTATCGGCAGAAGCGGTCGGGACTTAAGTCAAATTTACGCAGGTTCGTGCGGAAGGCGGGTTTTCTGAAAACGCTTACCAAGGAAAAAGTGCGGAGCGCCTTGTTTTTTGGCGCATAAAGGGAAGAGTTCTTAAAGAATAATTGCGCTGCAGCTGTCAACGGCCGGACTTTGCGCCAATGCCATACTGTCAACCGGCTCAAATTCTGCCCAGCAAAAGCAGCACGATCAGAACCGCCAGAACGAGACCCAGTCCGCCGCTGGGATAATAACCCCAATTCTTGCTGTGCGGCCACGTCGGCAGCGAGCCGAGCAACATCAGGATGAGCAGCACCAAAAGAGTTCTTCCTAACATGATATTCCTTTCAATTTGCGGATGTGATTCGCCTGCTTACCTTCCATGATTGTCGTCGTGCCTGTTATCCTTGCGATTTTGGGGAGGACCTTGAGTCCGGCCGGGCGGCGCCCAGTTTCTCGGATATTGCCGCACCATCGCCGCATGGTGATTGGCCGGGGAATCATGAAAATTCATCCGCACGGACGGCGAAGCCAGCAGCACGTCAATCGAAACACCGCGCGGTTGTGGCCGCGCCACCCACGCGCCGCCTTCCAGATAGGCGTATTGATGCCGGCTGCTGTTGTAATAGACATCGTAACCCGGATAATAAACATAGTTGTCTTCCACCACGACTCCGGTTTCCACCACCGGAGGCGCCACATAAACCCCGGCGCGCGGCCCGTCAACGTAACCCACGCACCCCGTTAGGGTTCCCAACAGCGCAAGGCATAATCCAAATCCGGCTTGGCCAGCGTTGCGGAAAAGCTTTTTGATATTCATGAACGTAAAGTAGTCCAACCAGACTTTGTGCCGATATGGGGTGTAACCCTACCAGATGGGACATGGAAAATGGGTTGAGATGCGGTTTGAGTCATTGCCAGAACAAAAATCGCCGGAGCGATTGCTCGCTCCGGCGAAGGTTACGATGCCCGTGCGTACAGACCGGTCATCGCAATGTAAAAATTAGCAACGTCCGTGCCAATTTAAAAGCGGCGGGAAATCTTTAATGTGCATAATCTCAAAATCTTTCCCCAGCCCTGCCTGCGCCGAAACAAAAATCGCCGGAACGATGGCTCATTCCGGCGGCTTGCTTGGACTCTCGACCCTCGATCCTCGACCACCCTTAAGTCGCCATGATGTTGAAGGGATTGCTCACACGCAGGTATGCGTCGCCAGTTGCCAATCCATGGTTCGGCGGCAAGAGGAGTGCGAGTGCGCGAGATGACATGCGGTCGCTTAATTTACCGTCCGTTTGGCGATGCCGGTGACAACGCCGCTGCCGGAAATCATGACACCGGGTCCATGTTCCATGTAGACGCTGTCGACTCCGATGAGTCCGGCGGGCGTGCCGGGCGGTGTCAACGGCGTGAGCGGTTGCGGCGCCGTTTCTCCGGCGAGAACACTTTGGGCGGTGGCGATCCGGGTCTGCTCGATGTCCTTGGCATCCTGAAGCCACCAATAGTAAACGTGACTGTCCGAGGAATTGGCGGCGGCTTCCGGGCTTGGATTTGAATCGTCCGGTTTTGTCGCCGGCAACCCGCTTGCGGATGGAATTAAATTGTTGCCGGGCATTATGCCTGGAGAGGCGGATACGGTGGAATTGCCGTTGCCATGGGAAATGGAGGAATTGCCGGCGGCATTCGTATTGGCGTCGGAATCATTTGAAGCAATCGCCGCCGTCAGATTCGGCGTGTCGCAAATTTTGATGGTTTGAATTTGGCCGCAGTTATCAATCCGAATCCGGGCGGATGAAAAATCC
>CAXUBD010000009.1:10662-11762 GCA_964249225.1 uncultured Verrucomicrobiota bacterium
TCCGGCCGCCTCAAGCATTGAAGAGTGGCGAAGGTTCATCACCAGAAAAATTCCAACCATGAGGCGGATCCGTTTCATTGAAAATTTTTGCTGCATCTGAAAAAAGCCGGTGTGGAAAATCCACACCGGCTTGATGACCGCGATTTATATCAGGGAGAGATGACGCCGCCAACCGCCGAACGCGCCACCGCCGAGTCGTTGATGCGGATTGCCGTGGCATAATTGGGAGCGGTGGTCTTGGACAGTTCGATCTCGTAATCAATGCTGCCGTTCAAGGTGCCGCTGCCGCTGTAGGTGGCGATCAAGCGATTGATGAGCGGAGTGAATTGGGTGTTGTAGTCGAGGTCTTGTCCCAGTTGCGAAACCCATTGGGTGCTCTTGGGATAGTCCAGGCATTCAAACGCCCAGAAGCTGTATTTGCCGGTCGCGACCGGGCTGAAGTCGTTGGTGGTGGCGGTGAAAGTGGAGCCGGGTGTCCAGTTTGCGACGGGATAGAATCCATTGTATTGAAGAATATTCTGCCAGTTGACGGCTGTGATGTTCCTTGAATCGGAAAAGGAAAGGTAGCCGATGGATTGGTTGGCGGAATCGCCGCCTTGCAAAGCGGTTCTGACATCCGCTCCGCCAACGTAACCGGGACCGTAGATCGCCGGGCCGAGCGTCCCGGCATTGGTGAAGGCATGGCCGATGGCATCCCAGTAGCGGATTTTGACGACGCCGCTGGATTTGGTTTCCTGAATGGTGGTCACGCGCGTGCCGGAATCCAACGAGCGGTGCAACAAGTAGATCACATTCGTGTCAGCGAGACTACCCGTGAAGTAGGACAATGGCGCGGTTCCCGGAACAATCATGGATTGAATCTGTTGGAAGGTGACGTTGGTAATTTTCGAGACGCCCACGGGTGCCGTGCTCTTCACGAAAACAAAAGGTTGAACGGCCACGGGCTGTTCAGTGAATCCGCTGCTCAACGGAAAAATCGTCGGCTTGGAGAACACATCGGAGAAGGCGATGCTCGCATAGTTTGAAACGATCGTGCTGGAAGTCGCGCTGCCGACAAAGCCGAGCAGGTCATTGTTCAAAATAGCGTGCTGTCCCTGGAC
>CAXUBD010000009.1:11772-25215 GCA_964249225.1 uncultured Verrucomicrobiota bacterium
GTGAACAAGCCATGGATGGTCAATGTATCCGCGCCGCCGATGCTGGCCACGGCGCACGGGCCGGACATGGCCCAGTTGTTGTCGCCGCTACCGGGCGCGGCGCCGGAACTGTTGATCGCATTGGCCGGAGCGCCGCCGTCAAATATTTTCGAGCAGGCCGCGAACACATTGGGGCGGAAGGCGGTGGAGCCGGTGATGTAGAGGTCATAGTTGGCAGCCAGGACCGGGGTGGTCGCGAGCGCGCAACCCAACAAGGTGAAGAGGCAGGATTTTTTCATGATAGTTACGGTTTTAGTTTTTGGTTTTCGAGATTTTTTGTTTCCTGTTTTTGAATTGATTATCTGCGGTTTGCATTTCGACGGACGGCGAGCAAGGCGACCAGGCCCGTTCCCAACATGGCCCAGGTGGAAGGTTCCGGAGCGGGAACGAATGAGAATGCGCCATTGTTTCCCAGAATGAAGTCACCCAAATAAGTGCCCGCGCCTGGATTGTGGAGCGGGCTTGGATCCTGTTCGAACAAGTCCGAGACGGTCGCCGCAGAAGCCGAACTTAAATTTTCAAAGTTCTGGCCGAAGGTTCCGTTAAAATCCAGGCCGGAACCCAGAGCCGTGGTATAGGAGGCCGGATCGCCACCGTTGCCACTGCCCAAACTGGCGGGGAGCTGGATTTCCTGGTTGGCGATGATCGTGCCGTAGGTTGCGCTCAAGGCATCCACGATCGCCCCCAACTGGCCGGTGACATTGTTCTGCTGGCTGGAAGTTCCGGTGGCGGGCGCCGTGTTCCGTATGTTCACGTTGGCGCGCGGGTCGCTCATCCACAAGGTATTGACCGGCGCATAGGTGGAATCCGCGGCATACGCGAAAATCGACCAATAAATGCCGTTCAAACTTCCGTAGGTGCTGGTCAGAGCCGAGGCCGCACCGGAAAAATTGATCGTGCTGTTAGGCGCGGCCTGTTGAAATTGTGAAATAGATCCCAAATCAATTATCAGATCGGGACTGCCGGTCTGGCGAAAGGCCGCCAGCACGTCACCGGGCTGATAAGTGAAAGTTTGAGCGTGGACGACCACCTCGCAAAGCGCGGCGACCATCAGACCGGAGATTAACAAAGATTTTTTTTTCATTGGCGGTTGGTTGTTGATTTTGCGGATTTTTTTTATTGGGCGGTGATGACGTAGAATAAATTGCTGCTGGAAGCGATGTCTTTGATCGTGATGTTGGAACCGGTTCGAAGGGTGGAGGCGAGCGCGGGCCAGTTCGTGCGCGCCGAGGTCAGGCCGATACTATTGGTCCCGCGCAAGGTATAGGTTCCGGTCGGCCCCGTCGTAAACGTGATTGAATTTGTAGTTCCATTCCGGCTGAAGGATATGATCACTGGAGTTGTTACGGCGGCCGAGGGATAGGCCGTATAAGTCATCACGCCGTTTGTGTTGAATTCAAAGTAGCCCAGGAAAATTGCCGACGCGATGGTGTGCAAGGGAACGGGATACATCCAATAAAAATCGGCCCTTTGCGGATTCCCGCCGAAGGTAAAACCGGCCGGCGTGAATTGTTCAAAATTATAAGTGAACGTCCCGTTCAAATCCAGCGACGAGCCGACTCCATTATAGTAACTGACAGCGCCGGCACCGGCGCCGGCGTTGTAAGTATCCAATTCCAAAACGGCGTTGGAATTGTTCAGCGGCGAAAAATTGATGTTGTTCGCCGCGCCATTTGCGATCGAAGCCAGTTGCCCGATCGTTTGAATGTTCTGCGAACCCGTACCGCAATTGTTCGGGGAAGTTTGTGCGTTCAGCGAACTGCGCGGATCGGTGATGAAAAGCGTTCGCGGGACGGCGGGTGAGCTTGCTGAATCATCAAAATACGCGAAAGCCGACCAGCCCACCTTGTTTGTTCCCACTTGCGAAAGCTGCGTTCCGTTCACATTGCCGATGGTTACTTTGGTATTCGGAGCAAGGTTGGTGAAATAAGAAATCGTTCCCGCGTCCACGACCAGATTGGTACCGCCCAAACTCGCCCCGCTCGTCGGATCGGCCTTGCGAAAACAGATCAAAACGTCGCCGACCGCATAATTGGTCAATGTGCCGGCCGTCAAATCGCCGGCGATAAAACTGACCAGCAGAGCAATTACGCCCACCTTTTTTATAAACATAGGATAGTTGGTTCGGGTCTTCAGTTGTTACTACGGAAAAAATCATAGAGGTTCTTCGAGCGGCAAACCTCCAGATTCAAGACACGCACTCTCAGTTTGGCGACAATCGGGCAAAGACTGTCGTGACCATTGAAATGAAGCGTCCTTTGTCTCGGCGCGTAACCCAAACGTGACAGGAACAAATCAGGTTCCGGTGCGACGGTGAAAAAGATGTGAATAGAAAGTCACCGGCGCGTCACGCCGCCGTAACGCGCCCGGCGCACTCTGAAAAGAAACAACCTTATGAAAAAAGTGCTCATCCTCACCGCCGGCTTCGGCGAAGGCCATAATGCCGCCGCGCGGAATTTGCGCGACGCGCTTGAACTGGTTTCGGACGATGTGAAAGTCGAGGTGCTCGACCTCTTCGAGAGCAGCTACGGTTCGTTCAACACGCTCGCAAAAAAAACCTATCTGGGCATGGTGCAATACGCGCCGAGCGTCTGGTGCGGGATTTATTCGCTCCTAGACGAATCCAAGTTCGTCGAGGACCGCCTCTGCAGGTTCACGCGCCTGAAAAACGCGCTCGCCGATATTTTTCACGAGGCGCAGCCGGATTGCGTTGTCTCGACGTATCCGGTTTACGCGCATGTCATCAAGGAGCTTTATCGTGACTACACCGAGCGCCCGTTTCGATTCATCACCATCGTCACCGATTCGATCACGATCAACTCCGCGTGGTTCCGCGCGCCGAGCGATTTTTATTGCGTGCCGAACGAACCTTCCGCCGAGGTTTTGCGCACGGAGGGAATTTCCAACGCGCAAATAAAAGTTCTTGGTTTTCCCGTCAGCCATTTGTTCACCGAAAAAATTTCCGAACCGCTGAATCTTCCGGTTGGCGACGAGCCGCGAAAAATTCTCTACATCATCAACACCGGAAAAAAGAAAGCCGGCAAGGTC
Organism: uncultured Verrucomicrobiota bacterium; assembly: GCA_964249225.1. GTDB lineage: Bacteria > Verrucomicrobiota > Verrucomicrobiia > Limisphaerales > UBA11358 > UBA11358. The sequence continues at coordinate 14,860 of CAXUBD010000009.1, forward strand.
ATTGACCGGCTGCTGGAAATTCCGAAAACGGAACTCACGATCACCGTCGGGCGCGACGCGGAATTAAAAGACAAGCTGGCCGAACGCACACGCGAACACAAAAATCGCATTCACATTCTCGGCTGGACCAACCAGATGCCGCGTCTGATGATGAGCCATCATCTCGTCATCAGCAAAGCCGGCGGCGCGACCGTGCAGGAAGCCATTGCCGCGCGTTGTCCGATGATCATCAACCAGGTGATTCCGGGACAAGAAGAGGGCAACGCGCAACTCATCTTCAATTTAAAACTCGGTGCCGTCGCTGCGCGCAATCGCGAAGTTCCCGAACTCGTCGAGGACGCGCTCAAGCACGGGGCTGAACTCTGGCAGCAATGGCGCAAAAATCTCGCGCGCATCAGCCAGCCCGACGCGTCGTTGCGACTGGCGGAATTGATTTTGGACGAGTGTGAATCCACCGACCCGACGAAACGGAAAATAAAATTATTTGAAGCGCCGGTTTCCATCGCGCGACCGGCGACCGCCATTTCACACAACGGCTCCGCGCAAATGCTGCTCTGCGATTTTCACATCCACACGACTTATTCCGACGGGAAATTATCCGTGCCCGAAGTCGTGGATTTTTACGGCCGGCTTGGTTTCGATTGCATCTGCATCACCGATCATCTCGCCGATCCGCGCCGCTTGATCGGCAAACTCGCGCGCTTGAGTCGCCTGACGATCAGCGAGGATCAGCTCGAAGAATATTTTGAAGTGATCGAACGCGAACGCCGCCGCGCGTGGCGCAAATACGGCATGATCGTCATGGCCGGGATGGAGTTCAACAAGGACGGCCTGACACAAAAATCGTCCGCGCACCTGCTCGGCATCGGCCTGCACTCGCCAATTCCTTCCGCGCTCGATGTGCCGGAAACCATCGCGCACATCCACGCGCAAGGCGCGCTGGCCGTCGCCTCGCATCCGCACATCATGAAAAGCGAGTGGGGCAAAAACACGCTGTATCTTTGGGAGAACCACGAGAAGTTTGCACCGCTGATTGACGCGTGGGAAATCGCCAACCGCCACAACATCTTCGATTGCGTCGGCATGAAGCGTCTGCCGTTTCTGGCGAACAGCGATTTCCACAAGCCGAAACATATTTATTCGTGGAAAACTTTGTTGCACTGCGAAAAAGAAGCCGAGGCCATCAAGGAGTGCATACGCAAAAACGAACACGTTTCCATCACGCTGTTCCGCGAAAATAATTTATCAGCCGCCCGCGTCAGCTCTGGCCGGATTGCGAACGTGGCCGTGCCGGTGGTCGGTTTGCCGTCAACAATTCCGCTCGCCGCGGCGCGCGAACGGTTCTGACAAGCGTTTGCCTGCGGAAAGAAAATTTACCTTTGGACGTTCGGCGCAACAAAACACTTTTTACCGCCGGCGAACCCACCGTAACATTCCACGATGACACGCGAAAAAGTCCTGAAATTTCCCGCCGGTTTTCTCTGGGGCACGGCCACGTCGCCGACGCAGGTGGAAGGCCACGTCGAAAATGAATGGACGGATTTCACCGCGCAGGACGGCGGCAACTGCCGCATCGCGTGCGACCATTACCACCGCTATCCCGAAGACGTGGAATGGATGGTGAAACTCGGCGTGAACGCCTATCGCCTCGGCATCGAATGGTCGCGGCTCCAATCCGCGCCCTTCGCGCCTTTGAACCAAAACGAGCTGGCGCGTTATGTGGACATTCTCGACCGATTGAAAGCGGCGAACATCACGCCGATGGTCGTGCTGCATCATTTTTCCAATCCGCCGTGGATCAACGCCGCCGGCGGATGGACGAACGCGGCGGCGATTCCGGCGTTCGTAGATTATGTCCGCAAGCTGGTCGCCGCGTTGAAAGACCGAGTTCATCTTTGGAACACATTCAACGAACCGGACACCTACGCGTGTCTGGCCTATCTGCTCGGCGGATTTCCGCCGCAGCGCAAATGGCGGCTGGGAAAGTTCCGCCAGGTGATTGAACACATGGCGCGCGCGCATGTGCAAGCCGGCGAGGTGATCCGCAACGCAGGCGGCGCGGGCCGGAAACCGGAAGTGGGCATCGCCAAGAACTGGACGTTTTTCCACGCGTATAAAAAATATTCGTTGTGGGACCGGACTACGGCGTCGGTTTGCCATTACACCTTCAATAAATTTGTGCTGGACGCCTTCCTCGGCGGCGCGCGGCGGCACGCTTCGACTTTCATTGGTTTGAACTATTACGGTCGCGTGCGTTTCCACCATTTCCGCGCGATGGTTCCGGCCAGCGGCGCGCCTGTCAAACGGCTGGCGGATTTCGGTTTCGTCTGCGACGACATGGTGGAGCGTTATCCCGAAGGCATGGAAAAAATCCTGTTGTATCTCCAGCGGAAATTCCGTCTGCCGATTTACATCACGGAACACGGCGCGGCCTCGCCCGACGAAAATTTTCGCGAACGCGACCTGCGCGAGAACCTCGCCGCGATGCACGCGGCGATGGCGGATGGCGCGGACGTGCGCGGATTTTTCTACTGGTCGCTGCTGGATAATTTCGAATGGCAGTTCGGCTACACAAAAAAGTTCGGCCTGCTCGCGGTGGATTTTGCGGACGCAAAACTGCCGCGCACGATGAAACCTTTGGCAAAGGTGTATGCCCAGATCTGCCGCGAAAATTTACTCCAAAATAATGTTGCTGGTTCAACACGCTAGCAGCGGTTGAATGGCTGTTTAGCTTGACCTGTCAAATTACCAAACGGGAAGGCGGTAACGGATTTTTCTTGGTTTGAGATTTTCTTATTCGCAATCCTTCATTGCGACAAGCGGAAGAAAGCCTTTCCGGTCGTCGGCACAATCGTCACACTTTTATTCGTGCCATCATCGGCAATCGTCAGGCCGTTGGTTGACCAGTTGGTCGTGCCGAGGTTCAGATTTTGTTGCAGCGCATAACCCGTGATGATGGACGGCCATGAAATTTTGAAATTGCCGCCCGTGCGTCCGATGTTCAACACCGGCGGCGATGGCAGGATGATTTCGTAGGCCGTGCCGAGGCCATTGGTGCCGCCATAGGGCGTCGTGCCGTATAGCGTGTTGTTGGCCAGCAGCAATCCGGCGACGGACCAGCCGCCGTCTATATTCGTATAAACGCCGTTTCCATTATTCATCGGCGAGGCAAAATTATGCAGCACGGTGAAATTGCCGCCGTTGGTATTGATGGAATAAACCACGCCGCCGCCGCCCGAGCCGCCACCGTAGGTCGTGCCATAAAGCGTGTCGCCGGATAAAATCAAATCGCCTTGAGGCGAGCCGCCGGTAATGGAAGAATTAAAATTGAACAACAGTTTGAAGCCGCTGCCATCGGTGTTGATTTGGAAGACAGTGCCGCTGTAGTTGCTGCCGCCGCCGGAGCTTGTACCGTAGAGCGTGCTGCCGGACAAGACCAGCCCGCCTTGGGGAAGATAGCCATCGGTGGTGCCAAAATTAAAAGCGTGTAATTGGCGGAAGCCGCTGCCGTCGCCGTTGATGGAATAGACTTCGCCCCAATTGTTGGAACCTCCGGTTTTGGTGACGCCGTAAAGCGTGACGGTGGACAAGTCAATGCCGCTCACCTTCGCCGTCACGCCGCTTTTAACCATCGCGCCGGCGCTCATCATCGAAGAAAGTCTGCCCACGGGAAATTTTCCGTCCATGCCGCTGAAAATGCGCGGAAACGAGACCTGCAAGACGATGCCATTGCTGATAACGAGCGCATAGAGTGCGCCCGCATCATACGAACTGCCGCCGATCGAAAGATTTCCGAACAGGGCTTGAAGGCCGGAAAAATCCGGCAAATGGAAACAGGATGGAGTGCCCTGCGCATTTGCTCCTTCAGTGTTGTTGTTGAAATTATGCAGGACGGAATAACTGCTGCCATCCGTGTTGACGCTGAACAGCACTCCGCCACCGGCGTTGCCTCCGCTTTGCGTGGTGCCAAACAAAGTTTTCTGATCGCGAATCAAACCGGCATACGGACTCCCGCCATCGAGACCGCCGGAAAAAGTATGCACCGGAACGGGCATGTATCCATAAGTGCCGGCGGGCATCAGACCAAAGACGGTCCCATTGCCGGAACCTGAATATGAAGTGCCGAATAATTCGCCGTGCCAGCCTCGGGTCAGCGCTGATCCGGGAATGCCGTTATCGGAAGCGAATTGATAGGTGGTATAAAATGTGGCGGGAGTCTGCGCCGCCAGTTTCAGTCCGCTGGCCGACAGAACCATCATCAAACCCACTGCTAGCATGGATTTTGTTTTCATGGCATTCGCCTTTCAATTTGGAATTGTTATTTCCAATGCGTCTAAAAATATCAAAGGCAAAATCCAAATTGAAGTAAAAATTGACGCGATGAAAATGGCGCAAAATATCCACGGCGCGGAATTCACCGCCAGTCGCCGCATTTTTCAAGATAAGACCGTGGCCACCGCTGCGCGCAGTTCGATCAGGGAAAATGGTTTGCTGAAGACCAGGTCCGCCGCCACCGTCTGCTTGCCCGCAGTGTTGAAGTCGGGGGCAAAGGCCGTGGCCATGATGATGTGTTGATCCGGCCAGCGCTGTTTGATGAGGGCGACCAGCCGGTCACCTTTCATCCCCTGCATGGAATAATCCGTTATGACCAAATCAAACTTGCCCTGTTCCAATATGGCCAGCGCCGCGACGCCGCCATCGACGGTTTGGACGACATGCCCGTCATGTTCAAGCAGCATCTGGATGGCTCGGGCGACCGTGGTTTCATCGTCCACCACCAAAATATTATATACTGGAATTATTTTTTTTTCATTCATCCAACTTGAAAAATGGAGAATAAACAAATTAGCGTGGAAGGCAAATCTTGCAACGGGTTAATTTGGGGTGATTGCTCATAAACTTGAACATCGCCCTCGCCCAAAAAGTGGAGATCCAGTGCGATTAAAGCGAATCAAAGTTTGGCCGTCGCTTTGCTTTCGTCGAATTTCGGCTCGATCCCTTTGTATTCATGAAGTTTGTTGCGCAATGTACGGATGCTTACGTCGAGCAGCCTGGCGGCGTGCGTGCGATTGTTTTTGCAATGAGTCAGCGCCGCGAGAATATGACGTTTCTCGGTTTCTGCCAGCGTGGGAAATCCGTTGGACTCGCCGGGAACCGGCGGGATCATTCTGGCCGTGGCCCCGCCCGGCGGCGCAAACAGATTCGCCCGGCTTAAAAGGGAAAGTCCCAGGTGCTCCGGCTCCAGCATCCCGTTGTCGCCGCAAAGGATGACGGCGCGTTCGACGACATTTTGGAGTTCGCGCACGTTGCCCGGCCACGAATGGTTCAACAGCATTTCTCTGGCTTCATTCGAGAATCCCTTGATGTGGACGCCGTGCCGGCGGCTGAAGCGGCGCATGAATTCTTTTTTCAACAGCAGCACGTCTTCCAAACGGTGGCGCAAGGGCGTCACGTGGATCGGCACCACGTTGAGGCGGAAAAAAAGATCCTGCCGGAATTCTTTTTTCTCCACGCTTTCTTCCAGGTCGCGATTGGTCGTGGCGATGACGCGCACATCCACCTTCAAAGTCCGGCCACCGCCGACGCGTTCAAACTCCCGTTCCTGCAGCACGCGCAATAATTTCGCCTGCACCGTGGTGGAAATCTCGCTGATCTCGTCGAGCAAAATCGTGCCCCCGTGCGCGAGTTCAAACCGGCCTTCGCGCTTGTTCAACGCGCCGGTGAACGCGCCTTTTTCGTGGCCGAAAAATTCGCTCTCGATCAGATTTTCGGGGATGGCCGCGCAATTGACCTTGATGAACGGCGCGCGGGCGCGCGGACTTTCGCGGTAGAGCGCGCGCGCGACCGCTTCCTTGCCCGTCCCGCTTTCGCCCTGGATCAAAACCGTCGCGTGCGTGCGCGCGACCTTGCGGATGAGCTGCCGGAGATTTTCCATGTCCGCGCTGGCGCCGAGCAGAACGTGTTCGCCTTCGTCAGGTTCCTGGCTCAACAGACGGTTGACGCGCACGAGCTGGGTGAATTCCTCCGCCTTGCCCAGCGTGACGCCGATCTGTTCGTCCGAGAACGGCTTGATGAGGTAATCGAACGCGCCATTCTTGATGCAGTTGACCGCCGATTCGACCGAGCCGGAGCCGGTGGTGATGACCACCAGCGGCTTTTGCGGGCGCGCCTGCATCTCCTTGAGAAATTCCGTGCCGTCGCCGTCGGGCAGCCGCAGTTCAAGAAAAATGATGTCAAAATTGTCCCGGCTCAAAAATTCCCGCGCCACGGTGATCGTCGGGGCCGTGGCGACGTCGTAGCGGCAGCGGCGCAGGTAATTTTCCAGATGGCTCCGGAAATGGGGATCGCCTTCCAGTACGATGACTTTTTCGATGGCCATATTTTAAAATGCGCAACGGCCCCGGAATAAAATCGCCGCGTTTGAGGATGGATGAGAATTGGCGAGGCCGGGCGCAGCGATCAAAAGAATCAAAACGTCATTCATTTGTTGCATGCAGGGAAGCTCTCAAATTAGACGGGCTTCGGTCAAGGAGTTGCATGAAAATGTTATTGGCGTTATTCACCGGCAAAGGGTCCGGTAAAAGTTATTCACCGATTTCCGACTTATCGGCAATCTATCCATACCTTCCTGGACTGTTTCCCGGCGGAAGCGTGAACAAGCCGGTCGCGGCGAAACATTGTCCAGACTTGGCGGATGGCAGTTATTTTTCCTTAATTAAAATTCTGGCGGAAGCCGGTTTGCAAACGATTGTAATCATCCCATTCGTCGTCGGCAACGGGCTGTTCCGACCCGCGCGGGACGGTGACGGTTTTGGGCGCTTTCCATTTCCAATGTTCCACGTGACCGTCGGCGAAGGATAGATTGCAACCTTGACTGTGACGGTTGCCAGGAAGGTCCCACCAGTAACCATAAGCAAACCAGTCATCCACTTCGACCGGAAGGCCGAACTCGGTATCCATTATTTCATCTTCATTCACATCCAGAAAAACAATCAGTCCGGTAGGCGTGGGTGTTTTGATCTCGGTAAATTTTTCAAAATGCGGAATTTCCTGGGAGATTTGTCCGGCATAACTTATGCCATTGACGGACTGGCTCATATTGTAACTGCGGATTCGCGGCTGGGCGAGCTTGACGCCGGTGTAAGTTTCAATCGTGGACTGATCCGCTGGACAATGATAAATGCCGAAGCTGTTGTTATATTGAAAAAGCAGCCCGGCTTGGAGTCCCGACGGGTCTGCTTCATACGGCGCTACATTTGTGCACCAAGACGGCCCGTCATTCCCTGGAATGGGTTTTTGGGTGTTAATATCGTAAACGAAATTGTTCGGCACGAGATGATCATTATTATCATTCGAGTAAAGCTGGCTGCAAAGTTCCATCTCCCTGAGATTGTTCAGGCAGGCGATATTTAACGCCCGACTTTTGGCCTTGTTCAGCGCGGGCAAAAGCATCGCCGCCAGAATCGCGATGACCGCGATGACGATGAGCAGTTCGATGATCGTGAACGCGGAACGGTGGCGGCATCGCGGTTTCTCACAACGTTCTGTCGGGTCGCAGCACATCTTTGAAAGGCAGCGGCAAAATACGCCTGTCCCGATGAACCGCCAGTAAATTCAATACGTCAACAATTCCAGCGCGCGCCGCCCGCCATCCGTCAGCTGCCAGCGGCTGCCGCGCTTGATGAGCAGCTTGCGGCAGGAATTGGCTCTTTGCTCGGCTTCATTGACGGACAACAACTGAAATTTCGCGCGGCTTTTGATTTCCGATTCCGCGCGCGGCAGCAGGGCGAACGCAACGCCGTTGTAATTCAAGGCGATTTCGTAACCGGCGACGCCTTCCTTTTCGGCCACGGGATTTTTCAAAATCAGCGGCGCGTAACGTTTCAGATAAGGAAAATCTGTCGCGCGCACCAGCACGCGGCAAAGTTCCGTCTGGCTGCGGAGAAAGTTCAGCAGGCTGAATTTTTTGACGGGATTGTGTTCGCCGATCAAAATTTCGCGCGGATCAAGGCCGTTCAAATTCTGGCCGTTCCATTCGCCGTGATCGTTGCGCTCGCCCGGCGCATTTTTATTGAACCACGTCGCGAAATTGTCGTTGACCAAAACGTTCAATTCAAAATGGACGTGCGCGCGGTCTTTGGCGATGACCTCGGCGTTTGACGTGCGGCCCATCGTGGCGATGACTTCGGCGGCTTTGACCGGCTGGCCGATTTTCAGGTCGGCGCGGATTTCGCTTAAGTGGGCGTAGAGCGAATAAATTTCCAGACCTTCAACGACGTGACGGATGACGATGTAATTTCCGTAATTCGACAGCCCGGGTTTTTTACTGAAATAAGCGACCGTGCCATCGGCCGTCGCCATCACGGGATCGGTCGGTTCGCCGCGGCGGTCGGTCTGCAAATGGCGGATGTCGAGGCCTTCGTGCATCCGCGTGCCGCTGTCGCGCACACAGCCGAAGCTGCCGCTGGTCCAGGGTTTGTCCGGCGCGGTGGGCGCAAAAAACTTCAGTTCACCGCCGATTTCATACAAGGCGTGGTTGGCCGTGGGAAATTGAAACGGCGATTGCGCGGATAATCTCGCGCCGGAAAATAAAATTAAAATGCCGGCAAAAAAAACGGCGCGGCGGACAGCGGGAAAAATCATCAGAACTTGGCCTTGCTGGTTTTCTTGGCGACATGGTTGAGGCCGAGCACGAGCTGTTCGGCTTCGTCGCGCGAGGCGTCGGGCGTGAACGCGAGCAGGCCGTCGCCAATGCGGTGCGAGATGATCGGCGCGGCGAGCCAGCGGCCGTTGATGAGTTTTTCGCCCCATTGACCGAAGATGGCGAAATGTCGTCCGACGTTGGAGGCCGAGTATTGTTCGAGAATCCAGGAACCGGTCTCGTCGAATTTGATTTCGACGGCGAAACCGCCCGGCGTTTCAAGGATGCGAGCGGCGATGATGTTGGCTTCGGTCAGGGCCGGGTCCGTTTGCACCGTGACCTGAATGGGGTCGGAGCGCAGCAACGAGATCGCCTGGCTGGTGCCAAGGTTGTTCGGAAGAGTCTCGATGTGGATGCGCAACGCGCTTAAATTTTCCTTGGGCTTGTTGGTTTGGCAGCTGCAAACCAGCGCCAGCGTCGCAACCAGCATCAAATAGATGTTGAAACGGAACGCGCAAACTTTCATATTACGTTCACAAAACCGCAACACGCGGACAAAGTAAAGACACTTATGGGCAAACAACACAACAAAGTTGAAAATCGCAAACGCCGCAAGAGCTACCTCAAGCGCAAAAAGGTGCTGGCGAAAACCAAAAAGCCGGCGGTCAAATCCAAACCGGCGGCTTGAACGCGCGTTTCCGAAAATTGAAAAGGCCATCCCAACGGGTGGCCTTTTTTATTGGGCGCGAACAAAACCGTTCGCCGGACGGACAATCTTGAAGATGGTGGGGATTTCTGAATCTCAATCGAACTATCCTTGACTAAAACCCACTCATTTAGGGTATCCACACACCTGTCCCCACGGCGGGGATAGGGTGTGATTGTCAACCGTCCTTTGTCAACTGCGTTTTATGGCGGTTTCGCCTTTGTGCTCCACCCCCGAATACGGTCGGTTTTCGTCGGCTCGCGCGGCTGCATTTTCCATTTAACAATGGAAGCCGCGCTCGCCAAAAACCTCCCTCATCGCTCACGCGAAAACGAGTTCAGCGCCGGACGGGTTTGACGGGTAAAAGACAGGAATGTCTTTTTACGATTTTGGACGGATTGAACGAGTTGGCGCGGGAGCGTAACCGCCCCCGACGCCGGACGGGTTTAGACGGGTTGGAACGGGTTGCGCCGAGGACGGCGCACCGCCAAAGACTTGAGAGCTTTCTACGCCGTTCGGGGATGTCCGCCTTCGCCCCCGAAACCCCCTCCGGCTGGACACGCCCTACCGTCTCGAAACATCCCAAGACTTTGGCGGGAGCGGGCGGGCGAGCAGGCGCGGGCTTTCTTGCAGGCGTTCAGAAACCCACCCCCGCTCGCTGATCCGCCCTGACAGGTTTGACAGGTGCAACACGGGTTAAGAACCGCATCGCGGGGGAGCGTCCAAAGACTTACGGGCTTCTCGCCTGTGGCGTGCCGCCGCGAGGGCGGAAACACGCGCTTCAGGACTGCGAACCCGCAAGACTTTTGGCCGGGAGGAATTCGCAGGCGAGCCGGTATGGAATGCCTTTTGTGTCAAAGAGGCAATCCCACACCCGCTCGCTCGATCTGCTCATGTTTTTTTGATCGCCGCCGAGGGCGGCGTTTTTGACAGGCGACATTGACGCAGGGACAAATCGGGGGGGGGGGGGGGGGGGGGGGGGGGGGGGGGGGGGGGGGGGGGGGGGGGG
>CAXUBD010000010.1:0-2893 GCA_964249225.1 uncultured Verrucomicrobiota bacterium
TGACGAAGCAGGTCAAACTTTTCTCGCTGGTTCACATTTCCAATTCGCGCGGCACGTTGAATCCCGCGGCCGAACTTTGCGCCCGCGCGCGCAAGCTCGGCATCGTCACGCTCGTGGACGGCGCGCAAAGCGCCGGGCATCTGCCCGTGGACGTGCAGGCCATCGGCTGCGATTTTTTTGCGTTCTCCGGCCACAAGATTTGCGGGCCGACCGGCATCGGCGTTTTGTGGGGACGGCAGGAAATTCTCGACGCGATGCCGCCGTATCAGGGCGGCGGCGAAATGATTTTGTCCGTCGGCTACGACAAGACGGAATTCAAGCACGCGCCGCATCGGTTCGAGGCCGGCACGCCGGACATTTCCGGCCCGATCGGACTGCACGCCGCGATGGATTATCTCGACGCCATCGGCCGCGAAAACATCTGGCGGCACGATCAGGAACTGGCGAACTACGCCTACGAAAAACTTTCCGCGTTGAAAGACATCCGGCTTTTCGGCCCGAAATTAAATTCCGCCAACCGCGCCGGCCTCGTGAGTTTTCTGCTCAAGGACGTGCACGCGCACGACGTGGTGACCCTGGCGGACCAGGCGGGCGTGGCGTTGCGCGGCGGGCATCACTGCACGCAGCCGCTGATGCACAAACTCGGCGTGGAATCCACCGCGCGCGCGAGTTTTTATTTTTACAATACGAAGGCCGAGGTGGACCGGTTTGTGGAAGTGGTGAAGGAGATTCAGAAATTTTTTGGGCAGTGACAGCGACAGAAACAATTAGTCCGCAATTGCAAATGCGTGAAGTGCTGGAAAATTTTCCCGGCGCGCAGCGGGCGTTATTCCGGCGGTATCACATCGGCGGGTGCAGCAGTTGCGGGTTCAGCCCGGACGAAACGCTGGCGCAAGTCTGCGCGCGCAACGGCCATCTGGACGTGGCCGAGGTGCTGGCGCACATCCAATCCAGCCACGAGCAGGACGCGAAGGTTTTGATCTCGCCGGCGGAACTCGCCGGACTTTTGCAACGCGACCAATCTGTGAAGCTGGTGGACGTGCGTTCGCGCGAGGAATTCGAGGCGGTGAACATCGCCGGTTCGGTTTTGCTGTCGCAGGACGTGATGCGCGAACTCATGGCGAGCGGCTCGAACACCAATCCGATCGTTGTGATTGATCACACGGGCAAGAACGGTCTGGACGCGGCGGCGTATTTCATGGGTCACGGTTTGCAGAACGTGCGCTGTCTGCGCGGCGGCATTGACGCCTGGGCGCAGGAAGTAGAACCGAAGATGCGGAGATATAAATTGGGATAAATCAATGCTCAATTTTTTTATCACACTTTTAATTCTCGCAGTCGGGCTTGCGCTCATGTTCTCAATTTTGTGGAATTGGTTGGTGCCGCATTTGGGCGTTCTTTTGAAAACGATAAATGCACGCATTCAATTTCCTGTTTCAAAAACAATTCTATTGGAGTTAAAAAATACAGATAATCCCAAGCGAGTCATTTTGAAGTTTAATAAAAGTGTCGGCTTTTATAGTGGCGAAATTTGTTTGAAAAATGGCGCGATAGAAATAAAACACAAATTGCCCATCTTGCCGGAATACCAAAATAAGTTCTTGAAGTTTTACAATGAGGATATCCCAAGACAAACGAATACAGTCATCGTCTCATTGCAAAATTACAAAGCCGATTTTCCACTGACTTTAAGTCTGAATCTCAATCACAACATTCAGAATCCAAAATTGAAGGATGCGTTGGACGTTGCGGATGAAGAGGAAATTGAGATTTTAGTTCGCGGTTCAAAAACTAAACATTGAACTTGAACAGCAGCACGTCGCCGTCTTTCACGACGTATTCCTTGCCTTCCATCCGATACAAACCTTTTTCGCGCGCGGCGGCGACGGAACCCAGTTTCACCAGATCGTCGTAAGCCACGGTCTCGGCCTTGATGAAGCCGCGCTCGAAATCGGAATGGATCACGCCCGCCGCTTTCGGCGCGGTGTCGCCGTTGTGGATCGTCCACGCGCGGACTTCTTTTTCGCCCGCCGTGAAATACGTCCGCAGGCCGAGCAGATGATACGTCGCGCGGATGAGTGCGCCGACGCCGGATTCCGCGACGCCGAGTTCCTTCAAAAATTCCTTCGCCTCCGCGTCCGACAAATCAACCAGATCGCTTTCAATCTGCGCGCTGATGACGACGGCTTCGCACGCGAAATGGCTCTTGGTGTATTCGCGGACTTTGAGGACGAACGAATTTTTGTCCGCCGTTGCCAAATCAGATTCCTTCACGTTGCACGCAAAAATCGTCGGCTTGTCGGTCATCAACCAGAACAGGCGCGAAACGGCTTTGTCTTCCGGCGTGAGTTCGAGCGTGAGCGCGGGTTTGCCGGCGTTAAGATGCGGCTCGATTTTTTTCAGGACGGTTTCCTGCGCGAGCGCTTCCTTGTCGCCGCGCTTGGCGTCCTTGGCGACGCTGGCGAGACGTTTTTGCACGGCTTCCAGATCGGCGAGCACCAGTTCGGTCGTGATGGTCTCGATGTCGCGGATGGGATCTATGTTGCCCGCGACGTGATGGATGTCCGCGTCCTCGAAGCAGCGCACGACCTGAACAATGGCGTCCACTTCGCGGATGTGGGTCAGAAATTTATTGCCCAAACCTTCGCCCGCCGCCGCACCTTTAACCAGCCCGGCGATGTCCACAAATTCCACCGCCGCCGGAATTATCACTGAAGTTTTCGCGATGCCTTTCAACACTTCGAGCCGCGCGTCCGGCACGATGACAATGCCGACGTTCGGGTCAATGGTGCAGAACGGATAGTTCGCGGCCTCGGCCTTGCGCGAGCGCGTGAGGGCGGTGAACAAAGTTGAATTGCCCACGTTGGGGAGTCCGACGATTCCAGCTTTTAAC
>CAXUBD010000010.1:2903-8154 GCA_964249225.1 uncultured Verrucomicrobiota bacterium
ATCTTGGGCTGGGCCGGCCGCCACACGGGGAGGCGCACCGCCGAAGCTCAAGCGCCGTCCGGCTCGTCATCTTCATCCTCGATCTCCCGCCGCCATGCGCGCGAGAGGCTCGGCCGCACGAAACCGTAAAGCAGATACGCCGTGAACACCAGCGGCGCGAGCACAGGCAAAACATTTTCCCAGAGGATCAGGAAAAATCCGACGCACAGCACGATGATGAGCATTTTGGCGAAACTGCGCTTGGCGCGGAAATCCAGCGATTTGAAGCTCGGATATTTCACTTCACTCACCATCATCGCCGAAAGAAACAGCAGCAGCACCGGCAGCGCGAACCGCAGTTTGCTTTGCGAAAAACCTTTTTCCTCGATCCATAGCAAAAATAAAGTCAGCGACGCCACCAAGCCCGCCGCCGCCGGAATTGGAAAGCCGAGAAATTCCTTGTTGCTGCCGCCACCCATCGCGGCGAGACAATTGAAGCGCGCCAGCCGGAACGCGCCGCAAATCATATAGACCGACGCGATGAACCAGCCGAGTTGCGGACGATCCGCAAAAACTCCCGCAAGCACGATGCGATGCACGAGGAACGCCGGCGCGGCACCGAACGAAACGATGTCCGCGAGCGAATCGAATTCGCGTCCGAACGGACTTTCGTTGCCGCCCATGCGTGCGACGCGGCCGTCGAACAAATCGAAAATACACGCGAGCAAAATCAAAAACAGCGCGTTGTGGATGACGTGGATGAAATTTTCCGACGCGGGATCGGCCTCGACGATTTTGGTGAGCGCGAGAAAACCGCAGAACAGATTTCCCGCCGTGAACAGGTTCGGCAGAAAATAAATCTTCAGCTTGTCGCTTTCGTCAGCGGGCGGCTTTTGTGGAATTGGTTCGCTCATTTTTTTCAACCACGGATAAACACGGATGGACACGGATAAAGAACGAATTCTATCCGTGTTAATCCGTGTCTATCCGTGTTTAAATTTGTTTTCATTTCAGTCGAAGGCGGCCAGCACGGTTTCGCCGCCGGTCACTTTGTCGCCGAGTTGCACTTTGATTTTTGCGCGCGACGGCAGATAAACATCCACGCGCGAGCCAAATTGAATCAGGCTGATGCGTTCGCCGCGCTGGACGGCGTCATTTTCGCCGATCCACGGAATGATGCGTCGCGCGATCAAGCCGGCAATCAAACGGACGCCGATTTTTTCACCACGCGTTTCGACGGAGTCGATGCCGATGAGGACGTTTTCGTTGAACTGCGCGGAGTCGGTGCGCATGGCGTTAAGATATTGCCCGGGCGTGTGCTTGAAAAAAGCGACGCGGCCCGTGACCGGCGCGTTCTGGACGTGGACGTTGAAGACGGAAAGAAAAATCGAGACGCGCTGGCATTCGCCGCCCATGAATTGCGTTTCCGTCGTCGTGTCAATCACGTCCACCGTGCCGTGGCCGGGCGCGATGACGAGGTTCGGGCCGGTCGGCGTCATCGGGTCGGGATCGCGGAAAAAATAAAACGTGAACAACGTGAACAAAACCCATAGCCCGAAGAGCACGCCGGCCATGCCCCAGACGAAGGCGCCAATGACCTTCGCCAGAAAGGCGACGGCCAGCAATGCCAGCACGGTCACGGCGGACCAGAGGATGAGGTGCAGCGCGGATTGCGAGGCTTTGCCAGAGTGTTTCACGCAGGCATGGTAATATTTTACGCGCCACTTGCAATTCGGCATTTTGGGTGCAAGTTGAAAGCCTTCGCAAAATCCGGCGCGCTGCCGGAGGCGCGCTGAACTGAAATCCATTCAAACGAAATAAAATTATGCCACTGAACACACCTGATTTGACAAAATTTCCGCCGCGCAGCCCGCGCGTGCGGCTGGGCGGCTATGTGATTCTGCCGCGCGCCCTGGACAAGGGCCGCGCCACGCTCGCCGGTAAAAACGGCGAATATCATTATGCCTGCCCGCTGGACCAGCGTTTTCTGGAATTTGCCGGCATTGATCCCGAAGCTTTGAAAAAGGAATTGAACAAAAGCGACGGCGAAGTGCTTGAGTGGATTGAAAAAAACGCGCAGCATAAACGCTCGCCGCTGGAAATCGCCGCGTGGTCGGTCTTCGCCGAGCAGCGCGTGCCGACCGACGTGGAGACGCGCACGTTTTTCAACACGCAAGTCTCCAAAGTCGCGCCCAAGCGCGAAGACATTGGCACTTTTTTTGACTGGCTCGATGTGGACGACTACGTGAGTTTCGGCGGTCAGGCGTAAAATTTTCAACTGTAAAACACAAAGGCGCGAAGATAAAATCTTCGCGCCTTTAATTTTTTGTGGACTCAAGCCGGCGCGGTTTCCGCAACGCGAGTTTCAACGGGGATTTCCGCCACCGCCGCTTCCATTTTCCACGCGTCAATTTTTTCGATGCGCTGGCGGCGTTTCGTGCCGTGGAGTTCGAATTCCACTTCGTCGCCGACCTTGTGGTTGAGCAATGCCTGGCCGACGGGCGAAAGATAGCTGATGAGTCCCTTGTCCGGATCGGAATCCCACGCGCCAAGAATGGTGAACGTCTCCGGCAGATTCGCGCCAAGGTCGGTCGCCAGCACGACCGTGCCGGGGCTGACGGTGTCGGTCTTCGCGTTTGAAAAATCCATGCCGCGCGCGCGGGTGAGTTGCGCCTCGAGTTCCTCTTTGTTGCGCATAAGAATTTTCTGCATTTCCTTCGCGGCCTTGTATTCGTGGTTTTCGCGCAAGTCGCCGTAGCTGCGGGCGAGGGCGATTTCCTTCGAGTTCGCCGGAATTTTTTTCTGCACGAGTTCCTGGTATTCGATGCGGCGGCGTTCGAGGCTTTCCCACGAGACGAGCAGCGTCGCTTCCTGCCGGGTCTGTTCGCCGCTGACGAGCACTTGCACGGCGGGATGCGCCTTGACGAGCCGCGCGAGCAGCGAACGCTTATCCATGTCGTCGAATACCGGCGACAATTGCAGCGCGCGCGTCAAATCCTTGACGACCTCAATGTCCGCCGTCGCCGTCAATTCGCCGAGCAACTGCTGGTCTTCCAAAATAAAATCGCGCAGACGGTTCGAGCGTTTTTCGTTGAACTGGTCGCGTTCCATTGAAGTCAGCATCGCGCGGAAAACTTCCGGGCCGAGGATGTCCACGAAATCTTCGTTGCGTTCGCGACCGAACCAAAGCAGCAATTCCGTGCTGGCCGTGTGCTGGTTGATGAAGCGGCCCAAAGTTTCCTTGAGCAGATCCAGTTTGTCTTCCGCCACGAACAGGCTGGCGATCTCGCGGCACAATTTCGCGGAAACAAAATTCAGCGCGACCTTCAAAATATCCTGCCAGCGTTCGGGATTCGCCGCCTTGAACGACGCGAGCGCTCGATGATGTTTCGCCGAGGGGATCAATTCCAGCAGCTGCGCGAACTTGATGCCGTCTTGCGACCAAACCTGCGCGTCGGTGATCTCGCCGGCGACTGGTTGCAATCCGGCAGCCTCGCGCAATTCGTCGCGCGCAAAAATCGCCTCCAGCGCCACCGCCGGTTGCGTGCGCTGATGCGAGACGATGTCCGGGTTCAGCGCGGCAATGACTTCCGTGGCCGCCGCCGCCTTGTCCTTCAAATCTTCCACGTTTTTCAACACTTCCGCGACGACCAGGACACGCGCGCGCAAACCTTTCGCCGCGCGAAAATCCGCGAGCAGCCGGTCTTGCAACGACGTTTCCTGCGCCTGATAAACGACCGGCTCCGTTTTTTTCAGCGGCACGATGAAGTGGCCGTCCTTTTTCATTTCGCGCTTGGCCGTTTCCCACCATTTTTTGTAATCGTCCGCGATGACATCGGGCGTGAGCACTTGCAGGATTTGATCCGCCGTCGCCTTGCCGTCGTAACTGTTCAGCACGAGCTTGATCAAATCCAGATGATGCGCGGCCATTTTTTTGACGGAATCCAAGTCCGCCGCCTTGCGCGCGAGAATGTGATTTTTTGGGATCGGCTTGAGATTTTCCGCCGCGAACGACAGGTCCATCGTGTGCCCCGGTTTGCCGGGAAAATCAATCGTGAATCGCGCGAATACCGTGTCCACCGTCTTGATTTTTCCAAAGCCCCAGCTGCGATGCGTGCAGCAGCCGCCTTCGGCGAGTTGGGTCAGCGCTTCCACGTGCCGACGTTCGATTTTTCCCGCCGCCGCCAGTTTTTCAAATTCTTCTCTCATAAGATTTTAATTCTCGCGTCTATAAAGCCAAGTGACATCATTAAACTTGGTGAACGACCAAAATCCAAGACAAATTGCGCTGCGAATTTTGGGCCGGCGCAAAACCGGTGGCGCGTTTGTCGAAGACCTGCTCGAAATTATTCTGGCTGGCGCGCGGCTTTCGTCCGCGGATCGCGGGCTTTGCCAGGAAATTGTTTATGGCATCGTCCGCTGGCAGGCCGCGCTCGACTGGCTCATCGCGCGCAAAACCGGCGGACGCGCGCAAAAATCCGCGCTGCAAAATTTATTGCGCTTGGGGCTTTACCAAATTTTCTGGCTCGATCGCATTCCCGACCACGCCGCCGTCCACGAAACCGTCGAGCTCGCCAAGCAAAACGGTTTCGGCCCGCAAGCCGGATTCGTGAACGCGATTTTGCGCGGCTATCTCCGCGAGTTTGACGAAACAAAAAAAATTCTCGCTGGATTAAAAATTTCAAATCCGGCGATTGGATTTTCACACCCACAATGGCTTGTTGAGAAATGGCAAAAAAAGTTTAGCGAAGAACGCACGCGACAACTGCTCGAATGGAACAACACGCCGCCGAAAACTTTTGCGCGTGTCAACACTTTGAAATTTGGTGGGGCGAGCGTTCCCGCGAGCCGGCTCGTCAGTAGCCTCGCCCCACCAAAAAATGCGGGTGATGTTCTTGCCCGCTGGCGTGAGGAAAATGTCGAATACGATTTTATCTTGCGCGATTGGCTTGAGGAAAATATCGCCTTCGAGTTGAAATCGCATCCGCCTTTGAATTCGCTCGCCAGTTTTCGCGACGGTTGGTTTTACATCCAAGATCCCAGCACGTTGCTCGCGCCGCGCGAACTCGGTGCGCAACCCGGCGAAACTATTTTAGATTTATGCGCCGCGCCCGGTGGCAAGACCACTTTCATCGCACAATTGATGAACAACGAAGGCGAAATCGTCGCCTGCGATATTTCCGAAGAACGGTTGAAATTGGTTCAAGAAAATTGCACGCGACTTGGTGTAACGTGCGTTGAACCGATTTTGTTTTCGGCTCTAGACCTTCGA
>CAXUBD010000010.1:8164-21607 GCA_964249225.1 uncultured Verrucomicrobiota bacterium
CAACTCGATTTGCTCAAACTCGCCGCGACGAAATTAAAACCCGGCGGCGTTTTGATTTACAGCACTTGCAGCCTGGAGCCGGAAGAAAATTCCGAAGTCGTCAAAGAATTTTTGCGCGAACACGAAAATTTCAAACTGGAAAGCGAACGCGAATTGCTGCCGTTTGTGGACAATGTGGACGGAGCTTATGTGGCACGAATTCTTTGCAATTGAATTTTCCGCGCCAATTCTTTGGATTCGATTCTCCATTTTGATGGAGGATTGCTAGTTTCAAATTCCGCAGAAATTTCGCCTTTTGTCGAATTAGAAATTCCGGCTGCAAGAAGCAAAGTCTTGGTAATGTCCCCGAACAATTCTCCATTCGCTGGCGTCATTTGATTTTGAACTCCGTTGATTGCACATAAGCCACGCCAAAAGCCTTTTGCAAACGGTCATATTTTAAGAAGAACTCGTCAGCACTTAATGACTTGTTTTGCATTGATTGCAAAAGTGATTTCGTTTCTTCCTGCACTTTCAAATGCAATTCCATGTCCAATTCCAAGAAAATTGTATCAGCATTTAGAACGATTGCGTCCTTTACGATTTGCAAAACCATCCTGATTGGCGGTTCTGCCGTTAAATCAGGTTTAAGATTCAGTGGCGTGTTGCTCACGAGTATAGATGGTTTTACATCCCCATGATTTGATAACCGGAATCAACGTAGAGCACTTGTCCGGTGATCGCCGCCGCGCCGTCGCTGGCGAGAAAAGCTCCCGTCGCGCCGAGTTCTTCGGGCAAGACATTTCGCTTCAGCGGCGCGTGGGCTTCGTAATGTTTCAGCATTTCCTGAAAACCGGAAATGCCGCGCGCGGCGAGCGTGTTGACCGGGCCGGCGCTGATGCAGTTGACGCGGATTTTTTTCGGGCCGAGATCGTAGGCGAGATAGCGCGTGCTGGCTTCGAGCGCGGCCTTGGCCACGCCCATGACGTTGTAATGCGGCACAACTTTTTCCGCGCCGTAATAACTCATCGCCACGATGCTGCCGCCGTCGGTCATCAGCGGCGCAGCGGCGCGCGCGAGCGCGACGAGCGAATACGCGCTAACATCATGCGCGACGCGGAATGCCTCGCGGCTCGTGTTCACGAATTCGCCTTCGAGCGCGTCTTTCGGCGCGAACGCGACGGAGTGCAAAAGCAAATTGAGTTTCCCAAATTTTTCGCCGACGGTTTTGAAGACGTTGGCGATTTCGTCGTCCTTCGTCACGTCGCACGGCAGAATCAAAGTGTCCGCGCCAAAAGTTCCGGCGAGTTCGGTGACGTTTTCCTTGATGCGTTCCCCTTGAAAAGTGAACGCGAGTTTCGCGCCTTCTTTGTGCCACGCCTGCGCGATGGCCCAGGCGATGGAGCGTTTGTTGGCGACGCCGAAGACGATCCCGGTTTTTCCTGCAAGCAGTGGCATAAAATAAATTCGTTAAAAGCGTTGAATGGTTGAATCGTTAAATCGTTAAATCGCGGAAAGGTTAAATCGTTTTGGCGGCTGCGCGCAAAGGAAATTCGTTCTGGAATTTTTTTCCGATGGGGCGTGCATCTTCGCGAGCCGATGCTTGCGCACGGCCACCATTTTCAAAACGGCGCGCGCGAACGCTCGCCCCACCAAAATTCACAGCCTCGACTCGCGGCGCGGCGGCGGATAATCTGCGCGCATGGATTCACACCAGATTACCGACGGATTGATTTCGTATCTGCTGCTGGTCGCGCTGCTGACGTTCCACGAATTCGGCCACGCGTGGACGGCGTGGAAATGCGGCGACGACACCGCGCGCCTGCAAGGCCGCGTCTCGCTCAATCCGCTTGTCCACATTGATCCCATCGGCACGGTGCTGCTGCCGCTGCTGATGATTTTTCTGCCGTTCGGCGTAAGCCGTTTCATGATCGGCTGGGCGAAACCAGTGCCGGTCAATCCATACAATTTGCGGCGCAAAAATCTCGATGACATTCTCGTCACAATGGCCGGACCGGCGATGAATTTGATTCTGGCAGTGCTGCTTGTGGCATTGGCGCGGGCAGGATTGTTATTTCATTCCGATGATGCGGCGGACTTGTTCATTCGCGCGGCGCAACTGAGCCTGCTGCTCTGTTTTTTCAATTTGATTCCTGTGCCGCCGCTGGACGGCTCGCACATTTTGCGCGTAGCGACCGGCATGAGTTGGGAAGCCTATGCGAATTTTGCGCGCTTCGGTTTCGTCGTCATCATCATCCTGCTGCAAGTTCCGTTTGTGCGCGAGGCGCTGGGGATTGCCGTCAATGGCACGCTGCTGTTGCTCGGAAAAATTTTCGGCTTTTGACCATCAATCGCAATCGCCGTAAAAAAGCTCGCCTTGCGCCGTTTGATTGCCGAAATTGCCGCGCGTGAAACAAGGCCAAAAAAAATCCGCCGCCGAAACCGAATTTGAATTGCCCGTTGAAGGCTTCAAAGGCACGCCCGAAGAAATCGAGCGCCAATGGTTTGAGAAAGTTTATCGCGGGCGCGGCGATTCCATGAAACAACTCACCTGGCGCGCGGTGCTGATGGGTTCGGTGCTCGGCGGCGTGCTCTCGCTCACCAATCTTTACATCGGGCTGAAATCCGGCTGGGGCATTGGCGTTGCCATCACCGCGTGCATTTTGTCCTACGCGATCTGGACGACGTTTGTAAAAATCGGCTGGGCCAAAGTGCCAATGACGATTCTCGAAAATAATTGCATGCAATCCACCGCGAGTTCGGCGGGCTACTCGACCGGTGGCACGCTGGTCTCCGCATTTGCCGCGTTCATTTTGTTGAACGGCCATTCGCTTCCACTTCCGCTCACATTCGCGTGGGTTTTTTTTCTGGCCATCCTGGGCGTGACGATGGCGATACCGATGAAGAAGCAAATGATCAACATCGAGCAACTGCGTTTTCCCAGCGGCGTCGCGGCGGCGGAAACGTTGCGCGCGCTGCATTCGCACGGAGAAAAAGGAATGCGCGCGGCCAAAGCGCTCGGCATCGCGGGAATTTTGGCGGCGATTGATAATTTCTGGCACGACGGCTTTGCGCTGTTCGCCAAGCTCGCGCCGTTTTCCAGCGACGCGCTGCTCACGCGATTCAATGAATTTGTTTTCGGTTCGGCGTGGATGGGACGAACCGTGATGTTCGATTGGGAACCGATTTTTATCGCCGCCGGCGCAATCACCGGAATGCGCGTCTGCATTTCCATGCTCGTCGGCGGCACGATTTGCTGGGCGGTTTTTGTGCCGCTCATGCAGCACGCCGGAATCATCACCGGCAGCGGTTTTCGCGACGTGGTGCAATGGACGCTTTGGTTCGGCACGTCGTGCATGGTCGCGGGCGGATTGTTGAATTTTGTTTTGCAATGGCGGCTCGCGTTGTCGGCATTCAAGGGATTTGGAAAATTATTTTCGCGCGCGGAAAAATTTCCCACGGAAATGGAAGCCATTGAAACGCCAATGTCGTGGTTCGCCGCCGGGCAACTCATTTCGCTCGTCGCGCTCGGCTGGCTCGCGCACGCGTCGTTCGGGATGCCGTATTGGCAAAGCGCGCTCGCCGTTGTGATGTCCTTCGCGCTCGCGCTCGTCGCCTGCCGCGTGACCGGCGAAACGGACACGACGCCCGTCGGCGCGATGGGCAAAGTCACGCAACTCACTTTCGGCGCGCTCAATCCCGGCAACGTAAATGTGAATTTGATGAGCGCAAACATTACTGCGGGCGCGGCCACGTCGTCCGCCGATCTGCTGACCGATTTGAAAAGCGGTTACCTGCTCGGCGCGCATCCGCGCAAACAGTTCATCGCGCAGTTCGCCGGAATTTTCATCGGCACCGTCGTCAGCGTTTTTGCGTTCACGCTCATCGTCAGCAAGCCCGGCATCATCGGCTCGGATCAATTTCCCGCGCCCGCCGCGCAAACGTGGTCGGCGGTCGCGAAGGCGTTGAGCAAAGGTTTTGACGCGCTGGAGCCGGTAAAAATCTGGTCCATTGTCATCGGCGGCGCGGTCGGGATTATTTTCTCAATCCTGCCGCTGATTTTTCCGAAGCGGGAAAAATTTCTGCCCTCGGCGGCGGCGTTCGGTCTTGCGTGGGTTTTTCATTGGTATTACGGCGTGCTGTTTTTTACCGGCGCGGTTTTGTCGTGGTGGTTCCAAAAAAAATCGCCCGCGAAATCCGAAGAGTTCACCTATCCCGTCGCGTCCGGCATCATGGCTGGCGGCGCGCTGATGGGCGTCGCGATCATTTTCTGGCAGAACGGCGGCGAGATGCTCAAAAGATTTTTCAGCCACTGAGTTTTGTTTTTGCCTTGAACCGCGAAACGTTGCCATTTGTTGCCGAGCGGTTAGATTTTTGAAATGGAAATCCCGGAAACAATCCAGTGCCCTTTTTGCGGGCAAAGCTTCGAACTCGTCATTGACACGAGCGTGTCCAGCCAGCGGTTCACGACAGATTGCGAAGTGTGCTGCCGGCCATTCGAAGTAACGGTGGAATGCGTGCCGGGCGAAATTCTGGGCTTGGACGTGTCGGGAAATTGAGGCAGCCTCCGCGCATGAATCATTTCACGAGCAAAGTTTTGTGGATTTACATCATCCTGCTGTTCGCTGGCACGACCCTGCGCGGAATTTTTCAAACGGCCTTCGCGTTGGAGCTTGCGAACGTAATTCTGGTGGCGTTGCTGCTGGTCTTCACCGTGCGGCTGGGCAAGACGCGGAAATTTCTGCCGAGCGGTTGATTCTAGTCGCGACGGTGGCGGTACTGGCGCATAAATCATTAAACTGATGCGGCACGGAAAAAAGATTGCTTGAAAAGGTTTTCGCGCTTAAATTTCCCGCCCTTTGTTCGCACCCATAGCTCAATTGGATAGAGCGGCTGACTACGGATCAGCAGGTTATAGGTTCAACTCCTATTGGGTGCACCACTTCCAAAGGCGGACGACATTATTCAAAAAATCCACTTGTGACTTAGATTCCTGACAGCCGATTTACAGAAAAACAAGAATTATGGACATTGATCTAACGATTAAAATGATTTTTGAAGCTCAGCCACTCCTGCCAATCTGGTTTTATTTTTTTTAAGAAAATTTGTTGACACCAAATAAAATTGACCTATTATACGACTATGTTAGTCGTTATTGATTAACAAACGTTGGCAAGCTAAAGATTTTCAAGCTTGCGTCACCGTTGGCGGCAGGGTTTCAAACCTTGCCCAAAAATGAGAATCCAGCTCGACCCGACTTCGGGAGAACTACAAGAGCTGACCAGTCCTTCTGGAAGTTCATAATTATGAACAATTATATTAACCAGAGTGATTGTAATCCATCAATCAAGGCGCCTAGCGTTGGAAGAAATTTCCTGCTGGCCAACCCGCTGTTTCTCTCCGGCCCAAACAAGGCTGTATCAAGTTTTCGACTGTCGACTATCGGCAGGCGGCGTATTTTCGACTTTTAATAATCTCATCCATTCCTTTTTTAACTATGAAACAACCACAAGTTAGCACTGGTATCTTACCGGCAAAATTCTTCAGGGCTGACCATAAAGCTATTGCCTATAAAAAAGCTAACGCTGGCGGGCGGGCGGCCGTGCCAATAACTTTTACAAAAACCGCGGAAGGTTTTACGCTCATTGAACTGCTGGTGGTCATTGCCATCATTGCCATTCTCGCAGCGATGCTATTACCAGCTTTGGCGAAGGCCAAGGACAAAGCCAAGGCGGTCAATTGCATCTCAAATCTCCGCCAGTGGGGTGTTCAATGGAACGTCTATGTCGGCGACTATGCAGATGCCTTTCCATCAGGACAAAATCCCGACGGCACTATTGACGAAAATGCCCGCGCATCCTGGTACAATGCATTACAGAAACAATGCAAGGACATACTCGTCTGCCCGGTGGCAACTCAGACTAACACTGATTTGAACAAGACTTTTGGCGGCCTGACGACTGCCTACCAAATGCCCATCTTTGCCGGCGGAGCGCAGGGTCAGTACGAAAACGGCGAACCCGGCAGTTATGGAGCCAATTTATGGATCTATCAAACTTCCGTGGATATTCAAGGTCGCCCGCGTGAATATCATTGGGGAAAAATTAGCGCTTCACCGGTGCCCACGGCAACGCCGCTGATTCTTGATAGCATGTGGCGTGGCGGCGGGCCTTGGTATCAAGGCAGCAGAATTGCTTATCAGGCGGCAATCCAGCCGGGCGTCTCTTCGCAAAACTCAAGCTATGAGATGGAACATTTCAATGTGCCAAGGCACAGCAATGGCAAGCGGGTCCAAGTGGTTTTTTTTGATGGCTCCGTGAGCGCCATCAAGGCGCGGGAGTTGTGGGGCTTGAAGTGGAGCCGCCAATGGGATCAGAACTGGCAAGGCGCAAACTATCCATTACCTGCCTGGCTCCAAGGAGAATAGTTAGCACTACCATTTTGAATCACAAAACAATCTTGTTACTCATGAAAAAAAATTCCTTTCGACCTATGCTTCTGGCGCTGTTGGCAATCATTGCGCTCGCGCAGCCTGGTCTGGCTGGCTCGGTCTGGCGCTTGATTTACGACGGAGACTCATCATCGTCAGATCCTACCACTTATCGCCAGAGCGTTTCCACATTGACCAATTTTTATGGCTTTCCAGGCGGCTACGGTGTCGGCTATCCCGACTATGGCGAGCAATTGGATGATTTCCGCACGATCGGTAGCACATTGATCACCGGCTTGCAAGGCAAGGACAATTCCGGAACGGACTACGGCTCTTGGATCCGGGGTTACATTGAAGCTCCGGCGACCGGTGCGTATCTATTCTGCATCGCCAGCGCGGACAACTCGGAATTGTGGCTTAATACCAATAGTGCAACTTCCTATAGTTCTTCAAACGCCGTCCTGATCGCGTATGAACCTGGAACCGGCGAAGTGCTGTTCTCCGGTAACCGCCTTGAAACCCGCCTCTCCGCGCCGATCAGCCTGGTGCAGGGACAGAAATACTATTTTGAAGTGCGGCACCAACATGGGGGCGGCACTGGGTATATTCAAGTCGGCTGGCAAAGACCTGACGGAGTGCAGGAAATCATTCCGGCATTGCATCTGGCGCAGTATGAAGATAATTATTATACTGGCAATAGCGTCTGGGGATTGCGCCCAGCCTTTAATAACGCTTCAACCTTCGGCACTCCCGGCGGATACAACAACGGCGATGTCACCAACGCCGTGACGCTGAACGAAGGCGCCGAATTGCTGTTGCCATTGGATGTCGTGGCTCAGCAGCCAACCACATTCGTCTGGAAAACTAATGGCGTGGTGGTGCCCGGTCAAAACCTTTCTTACTTTGACCTACAACATATCCCGGCGACTTACAATAATGTGCATATACAGGCTTTCATCAGCAACTCTTTCGGCAGTCTTACCAGTTCTATCGCCACCGTGACAGTCACGGCAGACATCACGCCACCCACTATCTTGACAGTGGATACGGCGGGCAACCCAAATCTGGTTGAAGTGATTTACAGCAAGGTTGTCAGCCCCGCAACTGCGACCAACCTTTCCAATTATTCCATCAGTAACATTCTTGGCAGTGCGCTCATCATTACCAATGCCACCATTTCCGCGGACCAGACTACGGTCTATCTTTACGGGTCGTTTAACTTCTCGTCTTCCGGCAGCTATCTGCTACGCGTGCAGAATGTACAGGACCAGACGACGGCCGCCAATATACTATCGCCCAATCCTTCCGCCGTTTCATTTACCTTGACCGCTCCGCTGGGCACAACTTATGACTTTGAGTCTGGCATCCCTTCCGGATTTAATTTTTATGGTAATGCCCAGATTGAAACAAACAGTTCAGTCTCGCCGCCTTCAGGCAGCAGCTACCTCGCACTCACCGATTCCAGCCGGAATCAGAATGGGGCTGTGCTGTTGACGACGCGGCACGACATTGACCAGGTTCATATCAAGTTCAAGACCCGCATCAGCGATGCGGGCGCTTCCGTGATCACTGATCAACCGTGGGGCGATGGATTCAGCGTCAACATCGCGCCGGTTCTACCGTTGGGAACCTTCACCAGCCCGCAATTTGGCTACTCGCCGGTAAGTCCCGGAAGCCAGCTTTCCATTTACTTTAATTCCCACTATAACAGTGACACCCAGCCGCCGGAAATCGGCGTCTCGCTCAACAACCAGATTCTTACCAACATCATTGCTGGCGTGAATGGAGTTCCATCCAACGGAGTTCCCTCCGTAGTTAGTACTGATGGCCATTGGGCGCCGGTGGACATCAATGTCCACCGTGATGGCACCCTGAATCTGGTTTTTGACGGAGTCGTCCTGCTCACAAACTATCCGACGCCATGGCTGGGAATCAGTAGTGCCGAAGTCAACTTCGGCGCCGCCACTCGCGGATGGTATGAGACGCACTACATTGATGATTTATACATCAACTATGGCGAAGGGGACGTGGGCAATGTCGGGCTGGCGGCCAACAGTGTCCTCGGCGGAACCTTCCTTGAAAATTCAACGGTGAATCTTATTGCAGTTCCGACTGGAGCCGGGCCGTTCACCTATCAATGGTATAAAAACGGAGCGCCAATTTCAGGTGCCAACAGTCGTATCCTTACCTTCACGGCGATTGCCGGTTTAGGAGGAAGCGGGGGAAGCTACTATCTCGCGGTGAGCAACACGTTCAGCGGCTTAATCAGTTCCACCAACAGTGTGGTCGTCCAGCCCGATCTTACTCCGGCGTCGGTTGTCTCCGCGCGCGGCGTGGCTGGCGGTGTTAACGAAGTATTGCTTACCTTCAACAAGCCGCTGGACCCGGCCACGGCGACGGCGGTCTCGACTTATACTTCATCTTACTTCGTCGTCAGCGCCGCTTCGTTGAGCGCGGACGGCAAGACGGTGATCTTGAACACCACCCAACAGCGAGTTGGAACAACTTATCCGCTGGCGATCTCTGGCTTGAAGGATACCACGATCGCCGCCAATATTCTGAACACAAACCTGAGCTTTCTTTCCACCTTGACTTACAAGGATGAAATTCTGGCGGACAATCCGGCGCGCTACTTCAAGCTGGACGAAACTAACGGCACGGTGGCCTTTACGCAAACGGCCATTGCCGACGTGATCAACACCAACGGCACCTACCAAAATCTGCCGATCCTTGGTGTTCCACCGCTGGTTCCATCCGCCGGCAGCAACGAGTTTGCCGTGAAATTTGTTGCGGCGAACACAAATTGGATTTTAATTCCCAACGGCGGCGACATCAATGACTATCGCGGCCCGTGGCCCAAGAAATCCTGGGAACTTTGGTTTAATGCCAATAGTTTTCCTCCGGGCGCGCAGCCGGGCGATACCTCCGTCCAAGCCCAGACCCACGCCGTGGCAGGCTTGTGGGAAGAAGGCGGAGGACAGCGCGATGCAACCATCTATTTATGGAATAGTAATACCATTGCCAATCCTTCAACTGCATACCTTACTCTACATGCCTACAACTCTACTCCCGATGGTCCCGGAGCACCATTCGGACTGTTGAACAATCCGGCCACCTATGTCACCTATCCGGTCAGCACGGGAGTAACATATCATGTCGTCGGTGTTCTTGACGGCGACGCCAGCGGCACAAACGGCGCGTTGCGGCTTTACGTTAACGGTCAGTTGGTCGCCCATCGCGACAGCGGGGTCGGGCAGCTATACAACCATAACGGCGACGTTGAGATCGGACAGGGCAATGCTCGCTCGCATCTGAATGCCAGTGGCGTCTTTGGCGCATTCGACGGAACCATTGATGAAGTCTCTACTTACAATGCCGTTTTGTCTACGAACCGGATTCTTGCTCATTACAACGCAGGGCTAGGGCTTACCACGGTTCCAACCATAAATTCTACCTTGGTTTCAAGCGCTGATCCGCGCGGCAATCCGAACCGGCTCAATGTTATTTTCAATCAGCCGGTGTCCGCTTCCACGGCCAATAACCTTGCGAACTACATTTTGAAAACCAGCGGTAATGTCGTGCTGCCAATCTCTTCCGCGCAACTTGGAAGCGATTTGAAAACCGTAAGTCTGAACGGCGTCTTCAACTTCGTCGTCGGCAACAGTTACAATGTCACCGTCCAAGGCGTGGCTGACATCTTATCTTCAACAAATACAGTTTCCTCGACCAATGTGACATTCACATTTATTTCAGCCGGAGTCATTGGCACGCCCGGCTCGACCACCCCGGCCAATCTGGCGGTCACAGAAAACCATCCGGCGCAATTCTCCGTCACAGCCACTGGCCAGACACCCTACACCTACCAATGGTTAAGCAACGGCGTGGCCTGGACAGGACAGACCAACTCTACGCTCAGCTTTACTGCGATATGGAATTCCGGCGGCAATTACGGCGTGGTCGTAAGCAATGAGTTCAGCTCCATCACCAGCAGTCCGCCTTCCACGCTTACGGTAGTATCAGATGTCACTCCGCCGCAACTTACCGGCTTGCGGGGACTCGCTGGGACACTGAACGAAATCATCCTGACCTTCAGCAAGCCGGTTGATCCCGCTTCCGCAACGAGTCTTGCAACCTATAGTATTCCTACTGCGGGCACCACTGGGCTGACCTTGCTTGGAGCGACTCTATCCACCAACGGATTGCAAGTCATCCTGACAACCTCGACACAAGTAAATGGTCAGACTAATCAAATCGCTATCATAAACTTGAAGGATCGCGCGCATATTCCGAACACGCTGACGGTCACGGCGCAATTTGTTTCCGGTATTAGTTACCGCGACGAGGTTTTGTCTGAAAGCCCGGTGCGTTATTGGACCTTCGATGAAACGGACGGCACCACCTTTGGCACGCTGGTCAGCAAATTCGACACCGACCCGGTCAGCCTACTTGGAACGATCAACTATGACGATGGTGTGCACGGCGTGACTGTCGGTGTGCCGGGATTGGTGCCGAACGTGCCGAACGACAACGCCTTTGAATTCAACACCGGCAACACCACGAATGGCAGCATTGATTTGCCGAATGGAAAGGACATCACGGCCATTCTGGGTCCATGGAATAAGATCACGCATATCTTCTCCTTCAAGGCGGACAAGTTGCCTCGCGTGAACAGTGCCATCAACTATACCGAAGCTCCGGCAATATACGGACATAGTTACATAGACTTCTACCTTTATGGCACGCAAGATACCAATAATCCGAGTCAAGCCTTGCTGGTATTCAAGGCCAACAACACCAGCAGCGACGGTCCGGGCGCGCCTTGGGGCGGCAGCACGCTCGCCACGGCAAAATACATTACCTACCCGATTGTCGCCGGCCAAACTTACAATGTTGTTGGGGTAGTTGACGGCAATTCCAGCTTCACCGGCACGCTGCGCCTTTATATCAACGGTGTGCTGGTAGGCACCGTGACTGGCATCGGTGAAATTTATAAGCACCCGAACGACCCGCCGGGATTTGCCCATGCCTTTCTGAACACGGTCTATGGCACAAACTATACTATCGAGGTTCAGTCGTTTTCTGGGAGCACTCTTTGGGCGGATCCATTCCACGGCGTAATCGATGAATTTGCCATCATCAATAACACACTCTCGGCCAGCCGGATTTCGCAGCTATACTTATTCAGCCAGACGAATGCGGCGAACACCAGCTTCACGATCGTCACCAACACCACGACCGTCACCGCGCCAAATATCAGCTTCACGCCACCTGTCGGCGGCGCGTTCAACTTAAGCTGGTCGGGCAGCGTCAGCGGCTACTATCTGGAATACACGACCAACCTGGCATCTGGCATCTGGATTTCCAATCCGGTCGCGCCGGCGACGGTGAATGGTTTCAACGTCATCACCCAGACCGTCGGCGGCACCGGCAATAAATTCTTCCGCCTGCATCATCCCTGAAAATTCAGAGCCATCGCAACTAAACGAAAAATGAAAATGAAACGGCAACTTTATTTCATCGGACGCCTGCTGGGGTTGTCCCTCGCCTTGGTGGCGTTCGCGGCCAACGCGCAAATCGTCCACAAATCCATCACGCCGGAGCAGCTTGAATTTTTCGAGCAAAATATTCGGCCGGTTCTGGTGCAGCATTGCTATGAATGTCATTCCGAAGAAAAAGGCAAGAACAAGAGCGAACTCACGCTCGATACGCGCGACGGCATCCGCGCTGGCGGCGATCGCGGACCGGCGGTCGTGCCGGGCAAGCCGGACGACAGCATCCTCATCAACGCCATCCGCCAAGTCGGGCAGTTGCGGATGCCGCCGGATTCGCGCGGTGGCATTTTGCCGGATGAAGTCATCGCCAATTTTGAAAAATGGGTGAAGGACGGCGCGCCCGATCCGCGCGACTCGGCAAAAATTATCAGCGCGCAGGCGGCCAAGCCGGAGAAAGTTTATGATTGGAACAAGGAACGCGAGTATTGGGCTTTTCAAAAACCCAAGGCTGTTGCGCCGCCGAAAGTTGCCGATGAACAATGGCCGAAGACCGAGGTGGACCGTTTTGTTCTCGCCAAGCTGGAGGAAAAGAATTTGAAGCCCGTAGCCGACGCGGACAAGCGCACGCTGATCCGCCGTGTTTATTATGACATCATCGGCCTGCCGCCGACGCCGGAGCAAGTGGAGGCATTTGTAAAAAACAAATCGCCCGACGCTTACGAAAAAATCGTGGATCAGTTGCTCGCTTCATCCCGGTTCGGCGAGCAATGGGGACGTTACTGGCTTGATGTGGCGCGATACGGTGAATCCACCGGCCTCGACCGCAATCTGAATTATCCTTACGCGTGGCGCTATCGCGATTACGTCATTGACGCGTTCAATCACGACAAGCCTTACAACCGTTTCATCACCGAACAACTCGCGGGCGACCAGTTGCCATACGCGGACCAGCAGGAGCGCGATGAAAATCTGACGGCCACCGGCTTTCTCGCCATCGGACCGAAAGGTTTGAACGAATCGCGCATCAAATTTTCAAAATGGCAGGTGGTGAACGACCAGATTGACGTGACAGCGCGCGGATTTCTCGGCCTGACGGTCGGTTGCGCCCAATGCCACGACCACAAGTTCGACCCTATCCCGCAAAAAGATTATCACGCGCTCGCGGGAATTTTTTCCAGCACTGAAACGCTCTACGGCACGGTTGGCGGACGCGGCAACCGTCGTCCCACGTCGCTGCTCTCGCTGGACGGCGCGCCGGAACTCGCAGTGCTTTCCACGGGCGAGCCGACGCCGAACATGTTCGTAAACACCAACCGCAATTTTGTCGTGGCTCCGCGCACGAACAACCTCGCGCGCGGCACGAATGGTTTTGGCGTGCGGCGCATTGCCCGGAATTTTACGACGAACCAGCTTGAACGCATTCCCGCCACGAAAACTTACGCGATGGGCGTGCGCGATTATGACGAGCCGCAGGACGTGCCGGTTTATTATCGCGGCGATTTGACGAAGCCGACGGCTGTCGTGCCGCGCGCGAGGTTGTTC
>CAXUBD010000010.1:21617-22552 GCA_964249225.1 uncultured Verrucomicrobiota bacterium
CTCGCCGACGCGCCGACAATTCCCACAAACAGCAGCGGCCGTTTGCAACTGGCGGAATGGATCACGAATCCTGAAAATCCGCTGACCGCGCGCGTGGCCGTCAATCGCGTCTGGCTGCATCTTTTCGGCGAAGGCATTGTCGCCACGCCGGATAATCTCGGCCACCTTGGTTCGCGTCCGGTCAACCAGGAATTGCTGGATTACCTCGCGGCGAAATTTGTCACGGAACAAAACTGGTCGGTGAAACAGCTCGTGCGTTCACTCGTGCTGACGCGCACGTATCAATTGAGCAGCGACATCAGCGAGGTCGCTGAGAATGCGGATCCCGCCGACACGTTGCTCTGGCGCGCGGCGCCGCGCCGTCTGACCGCCGAGCAGTTGCGCGATTCCGTGCTCGTCGCGAGCGGACGATTGGACATCGAACCGCCGCACTTCGGCGTGACCGCTGGATTTGGCGACGGCTATTACGGGGTGAATATCTGGGAAAGCGATCTGCCGCAGCATTATTACAAGCGCAGCGTCTATCTGCCGATCCCGCGCGACCTCGTGCCTGAATCCCTGTCGCTCTTCGACCTGCCCAATCCGAATCTGGTTGGCGCGAAACGCGAAGAGACCACGTCGCCGAGCCAGGCGCTGTTTCTGATGAACAACGCGTTTGTGCAGGACGAGGCGCTGCACTTGGCGCGGAAATTGATTCAGGAAAAAAAATTATCCGATAAGGAACGCATCCAAGAGGCTTATCTCGCGACGTTCCAACGCGTGCCGACGGCCGAGGAAGTGAAACACGCCGGCAGATTCATCAGCGAAGAAACCAAATTGCTCGCCTCGGCCGCGCCGGAAGAAGTCGTTCCCCGGATTTCATCGCCGGAACTCGACGCGCTCGCCACGGCAAAGCTTACGACGGCCACACCGATGTCAACACCCGCGTCGGCTCC
>CAXUBD010000011.1:0-3210 GCA_964249225.1 uncultured Verrucomicrobiota bacterium
ACTTCGGGCTTTATGGCGTTGTGGACCAGGAAATTTATAAACGCGGCGGAAAGGATGTCTCGTTTTTTGTGCGTGGCGGCGGCGCACCGGCGGACGTGAACACGGTGGATTGGTATTTTGACGCGGGCTTTAATTTTTCCGGTTTCATTCCGGGACGATTGCGCGACACGGCGGGCATCGCCGTCGCGCGTTCAAATTTCAGCCACGATTACAGCGACGCGCAAGTCAACGGCGGTTC
Source organism: uncultured Verrucomicrobiota bacterium (assembly GCA_964249225.1). Classification (GTDB taxonomy): domain Bacteria; phylum Verrucomicrobiota; class Verrucomicrobiia; order Limisphaerales; family UBA11358; genus UBA11358. The sequence continues at coordinate 239 of CAXUBD010000011.1, forward strand.
AAATCCGTTTGACGCGGAAACTGTGATTGAAGCGACTTACAAAATCCAAGTCTCGCCGTGGTGGACGTTGCAGCCGGATTTTCAATACACCTTCACGCCGGGCGGCGAAAAAGATTCGCGCGATGCGGCAATTCTTGGAGTGCGGACGACGATCATTTTTTGATCGGCGGTCTGACGCAAAACTTTCACCAAATAAAAAAACCGCTCCAGTTTTCCGGAGCGGTTTTTACAGGGTCGTAAATTTTATTTACCGAACAAGCCGCCGATGCCTTTTTTGATTTTGTCCAGGTTTTGAGTCGCCGCTTTGCCGGCGTCCTGGCCGACGTTGCCGAAGTTTTTGCCAAAGTCGGTGGCGGCGCTGGCCACGGCCTTGGTGGTGGCGCTGGTGATGGCGCTCAACACGGCGCGGGTGAGTTCGGTGGGCGTCAGGCCGTCGCTGCCTTTGCCCAGATCGGTGAGATGAATTTCCGGGATCGGCAGAGATGGAAGCGTCACTTCCTTGCCGCCGAACAGGATGATCGTTCCGTGAACCTTGGCGCCGGTGATGAGAAAATCATCCACTTCAATTTTTTTTGCGGGTTTGGGTTTGCCGGCGGAGTTTGTCGAGACTGGTCCGCCTTGCTGCGCGGAGCCGTTCACGTTGTCCATAATCTTGCTCAAATTATTCCCGCCCAGCCCGCCTTCAAAAGTGATTTCGGGCGATTCCACATGGATGGAGCGCACGACGATTTTTTCTGACAGGACGGAAAACGGGTTCACGCCGACGGCGACGGTGCCGATGCTGATCGCGTTGGTCGTTTTGTAACCATCGGGGTTGCCGACGATGAGGCCCTTGAGCTTGGCCGAGCCAGTGAGCAGCGACAAATCCACGGCGTCCACGGTGATCGGAACCTGGGTGATTTTCGGGCCGACGACTTCAATGCCCTTTTTCACGATCGGGCCGAGGAACAATCCCACGGCAATGCCTACGACGATGAGCAAGATGACAAGTCCGATGCCGATGATCCACAAGATTTTTTTCATAATAGAAAATTAAGGTTTATTTTTTCGAGTAAAGATTTGATGAAAAAATATGCGGCGTGCAAGTAAATTCACCGGGTCGCCAGCGTCTGGACCAGTTCGACGAATTGATGGACCTGATAGGGTTTGGCCAGGAAGCAGTCGGGCTTCTGCGGCAAGTCGGAGTAAATACTTTCATCCACCGTGCCGCTGATGAGGATGATTTTTTGTTTCGGGTTAAGGTGCCGGCACTGGGCCACCAGCTCCATGCCGTTCATGCGGCCCATGGCATAATCGGTCACCAGGATTTCCGGCTGGACGGCGGGAAATTCTTCCAGCGCCAGTTGCGGGTCGCGAAAGGTCCAGACCTTGAAACCATGCGGTTGCAAAATCGCCGCGGCCAGATCAAGCAACATCGGCTCGTCGTCCACCACGAAAATTTTGACCGGCAACTTGGCGCTGTCATTGGATCCAGGCTGACTCATTTTCTAACGCACATTAAAACATTGAATGGCGGTTGCCGCAAGCCGTTTTCAGGACGGACTCGCGCGCCCGGCGAAAATTTGCGATTGCGCCCGGCTGCTTTTGGCTATATGGTCATGCCTTGGCAATGCAAGTTGTGCCAGAAACAGGGAAATGCGGTCATGAAAAAAACACCAGCGCCTGTGCCAGCCAAAAAAGAAAAAACTGTCAGCGCCTTGCGTCCACGCAGCGCCGTAAAAACGCCAACTGAAGAAAATCTCCCGGCTGCCGGACCATCCGGTGGAAAACCGGCTCCAAAGAAAACATTCATCGAAGGCGTCGTTGGCGCGGCCAAAAAGATTTTAAAATCCAAGGCCGCCGTCGCTCCTGAATCCAACACCGAGGTGGACGTCACCACCGTCGTCCGCCGCACTTACATCCGGCGCAAAAAAATCGAGCCGCCCTCGATCTTGTCCGAAGGCGACCAGTCCGCGTCGCCTCCCGCCGGCGGCCCCGGCCAGAAATACTCGCTCGGCCCGACGCCTCCCACGCAGAGTTTTCCGACGGCGGAAACCGAACTGCCCGAAGCCTACGGCACCAAAAAACTTTTTCTCGCCGCGCGCGACCCGCACTGGCTTTACGCGCACTGGGATTTGACTCGCGACCAGCAGTTAAAAATGAACGCGCAATCTTCCGACGGCCATCTGGTCCTCCGCGTTTACGCGCACAAGATCGAAGGCCATCCGACCTACGAAATCCACGTTCATCCCGAATCGCGCCACTGGTTCGCGCACGTCGAGCAGGCCGGCCATTCCTACGCCGCCGAACTCGGCTACTACTCCGCGCTCGGCAAATGGATGCGCATCGCCGTTTCCAGCGGCACGATGACGCCGCCCGATGCTGCTTCCTCCGAGACCGACACCGAGTTCGCCACCATCCCGTTTGAATTTCCATTCGCCAAATTGATGCAGATCGTTCAACAAGCCGTTGCCGAAAATCTTCCGCTCGCGCAGGCGATCGAGGAATTGCGCCGCCACGGCCATCCCGATTTGCCGCGCGTCAACGGCACGCCGCTTTCGACGACGTGGACGCCGCAACAGGAAAAAGCCTTGTCCCGCATCATCAGCATTGACGAGACGCGCCGCGTTTGGATGGGTTCGCTCGAAATCACCGAACTCATCCGCCGCCGTTTGACGCACGACGTTTCGTCTTTGGGCGTTTCGCAATTCGGCGTGTCCAGCCTGTCGAGTCCATTCGGCGGTGGCGGCGTCGAGCAGCCGAAAAGTTTTTGGTTCAACGTCAACGCCGAACTGATCATTTACGGCGCGACCGAGCCGAACGCAAAAGTCACCTTGGGCGGACACGAAATCAAACTGCGTTCCGACGGCACGTTCAGTTTCCGCTTTGCGTTGCCGGATGGAAAATACGATCTGCCCGCCGTCGCGGTTTCGGCGAGCGGCGATGACGCGCGTGCGGCCGACCTGAAATTCAGCCGCTCGACGCAATATCTC
>CAXUBD010000011.1:3220-7013 GCA_964249225.1 uncultured Verrucomicrobiota bacterium
CCGCAGGACCCGTCGCTCAAGCCGCCGCTGCCGGAAAATCTCTGACCATGGACGCGCCCGAACGTGGAGCCTTGATGCTGGTTCGATTTGTCGCCGTGACGCTGATGTTCGTCACCCTCGTGGAAATCGTTTTGTATCTGGTCGTCAGTTCGGCACACCACGCGCCGTTGGAAATTTTCCCCTGCGTTCTGAAATCGATTCCCTTCGTGCTGGGCGTCGTCATCCTGATCAAGTCCAAGTCGCTCGCCGAATGGGTTTCCGAAAAGCTGGAATAATTTTGAATTAACGGCGCGAATCGGTTTCAATCCTGCCATGCAAGGCTATCTCTCACTCGTGCTGCACGCGCATCTGCCGTTCGTGCGCCACCCGGAACATGAAAAGTTCCTGGAAGAGAGCTGGCTGTTTGAAGCCGTCACGGAAACTTACATCCCGCTGATCCAGATTTTGGAAGGCTGGCAGCGCGACGCCATTGACGCGCCGCTCACGCTTTCACTTTCGCCGACGCTCTGCTCGATGCTGCTCGATCCGCTGCTGCGTTCGCGCTACGAACGGCATCTCAACAGCCTCGTCGAACTCGCCGAAAAAGAGATTCACCGCACGCACTGGGACCGCGCGTTCCGCGAACTCGCGTGGATGTATCACCATAAATTTTGCCTCGCGCGCGAAACGTGGCGTTCCTACGACGGCAATCTCGTCAACGCCTTTAAAAAATTTCAGGACGAAGGCCGCATCGAGATCATCACGACCGGCGCGACGCACGGGCTGTTGCCGTTGCTCGCCGATCATCCGTCGTCCATCCGCGCGCAGATTTTCACCGCGCGCGATCATTATCGCAGTTGCTTTGGCCGCGATCCCAAAGGCATCTGGCTGCCCGAATGCGCCTACGCCGGCGGCGTCGAACAATTTTTGCAGGAGGCGGACATCCGCTGGTTCATCCTTGACACGCATGGCGTGCTTTACGCCAAGCCGCGCCCGCGCAGCGGAACGTTCGCGCCGATTTTCACGCCGAATGGAATTGCCGCGTTCGGACGCGATTACGATTCCTCGCGGCAGGTCTGGAGCAAGCACGAAGGTTATCCCGGCGACGCGCGTTACCGCGATTTTTATCGCGACCTCGGTTTTGATCTGGATTTCGATTACGTCAAACCGCATCTGCCCTCGCCCGTCAGCCGCGGTTTCACCGGCATGAAATATTATCGCATCACCGGCGGCGCGGGGCCGAAGGAAATTTACCAGCGCGATCACGCCTTGAAAGCCGCGAGCGAACACGCGCGGCATTTTCTCGACGAGCGCATCGCGCAAATCCAGAAACTTTCCGGCTTGCTGGATCGTCCGCCGCTCATCGTCGCGCCGTATGACGCGGAATTGTTCGGCCACTGGTGGTATGAAGGCCCGGAGTTTTTGGATTTCTTCGCGCGCAAACTGTTCAACGACCAGAAAATCGTCGCGCTCATCACGCCCGGCGAATATCTCAACCGGCATCCGACCAACCAGATCGCCACGCCGAGCGCGTCCACGTGGGGCGAGGAAGGTTATCTGCGCGCGTGGTTGAACGAATCGAACGAGTGGATTTATCCGCACCTGCAAGTCGCGCAGGAACGCATGAGCGGACTCGTGAAGAAATTTTCAAAAAAATCCACCGCCTTGCAAGCGCGCGCGTTGAAACAGGCCGCGCGCGAACTGCTGCTCGCGCAGGCCAGCGACTGGCCGTTCATCCTGCGCGCCGGCACGAGCCCCGATTACGCGCGCCGCCGCGTGAAAGATCATCTGCTGCGCTTCATCGCGCTGCACGACCAGCTGACCGCGACGAGCGTGGACGAAAAATGGCTGGCCGAAATCGAGGCGCGCGACAATATTTTTCCCGACGTGGATTGGAATTATTGGAAGTAGCTTTTTATTTTTTAAATGCATTTGCAGTTGCCACGAACGCACGGCGGTTTAACCTGTCCATCATCAAATGAAAACCTTTCTCGTTTCGGTTCTGGCATTGCTGGCGTTTTTCCGCGCAGACGCGCAGGTGGACGTGGAGGTGACGCTGGAGCAGGATCAATTTTTGTCCGGCGAATCATTGCCGGTCGCGGTCAAGATCACGAACCGTTCCGGCCAGCCGTTGCATTTGGGCGCGGATGCGAGCTGGCTGACGTTCAACGTTGAATCGGCGGACGGTTTTGTGGTCATCAAAAATGCGGACGTGCCGGTGGCGGGCGCGTTTGACCTGGCGTCGTCGCAATTGGCGATCAAGCGCGTGGATCTCGCACCCTATTTCGTGATGTCCAAGCCGGGCCGTTATCACATCATCGCCACGCTGCGCATCAAGGACTGGTCGGTGGAAGTTTCGAGTCCGGCGAAGATGTTCGATGTGGTCGCGGGCGCGAAGTTGTGGGAGCAGGAATTCGGGGTGCCCGCCGCGACGAACGGCGCGCCGGAAGTGCGCAAATACGTTTTGGAGCAGGCGAATTATCTGCAGTCGCAACTGCGTTTGTATATGCAGGTGAGCGATGCGACGGAATCGCGGATCTACAAAGTCTCGGCGCTGGGCCCGATGGTTTCATTCGGCCCGCCGGAAGCGCAGGTGGACCGGTTCGGCAATCTGCACGTGTTGTGGCAGAGCGGCGCGTCGGCGTTTGCTTACACCGTGATTAATCCCACCGGCGGAATCGCGCGGCAGGAAATTTATGATTACTTCTCGGCCCGTCCGCGGCTCGCCGTGAATGACGCGGGCGAAACGGTGGTGCTGGGCGGCGTGCGGCGCTTGAAGCCGGTGGAATCGCCCATGGTCAAAGCGCCCAACGAAGTGACGCTGCCGGCCAAGCCTTGAACGGCCGGCTCATTTCGTCAGGTCGTCGCTTGACCCGATCTGCGCCTGCATACTCTTGATCAACAGCGTCGCGCGCGTGACCGCGTTTTCCTGTGTTTCGCCCATGAACGATTTCAACCGCACGCGCACGGCGCCCATCGGATCGCCGTTGCGGTCGCGGAACGGCAGCGTGATGGCGTCAACGCCTTCGCTTTTTCCGTAATAAACTTTTCCGTTGGCGATGGCATCCTTTTCCGCGTCGGTGCCGGGCTGGCCGACTTCTTGTTCGTCCTTGCTGGCGATGATTTTCGGCTGGCCCTGGCCGTCGAGCGTGTAAATCCGCAGGCCCAGAATGCGCGGCTGTTTTTCCAGGATGTTGTTGACCAGCGCCTGCGCCGCCGGAATCAGCGGCGTATAATCAATCGCCAGGTCGCGGAAATGACTCACGGCGTCGGACTTCGTCCACAAACCGATTTTGCCGTCCGTGAAGGTGTTGTCCTGCAACGGCGGCATCACCGGCTGGTCATCCAGCGAGATGGAAATCTGATTGCCCTGGCATTGCACCGCGAGCGTGTGCCACGCGCCGGCGGCGATGTCGAGCTGCGGGCCGAGCGGGTCGGAACGGACGCCGTCCACCATTTTGTAGAAGCGCACGTTGTGGCCGAGCGCGCTGGCGCGGACGACGTAGAAGTTCGACGCGTTTTGAAAACGGAAAACCAATCCCGCCATCTGCTCGGCCGCGCCACTGACGATTTTGAAACGCGTCGCGACCTTGAAATCCCTGAAGGTCCCGCCGTCGTAAACATAAATCGGGAACCGCTCGTCGGTCGGGTCTTCGCTCGTCTGCGCGAGCACGCCGGCGCGGTTGTCCAGGGGCGCTTGCGGCGTCAATTTCGAAAACGCCGACGGCACTTCGTCCATCACAATTTTCCAGAGGCCCGGCGATCCGCCGCCGCCGAGCGCGCCGTGGAAATTGGTCGGCGCCGTGCCTTCGGA
>CAXUBD010000011.1:7023-7749 GCA_964249225.1 uncultured Verrucomicrobiota bacterium
GATTCTGATTTCCGCGCCGGAGGCCGGCAGGCACAGCGCGAGACCAAAGCAAAAAAGAAAACGTTGCATCACGCCCAGCGTGGCAAAAAAAAATGCGCGCGACAAGCAATTGCGCCGGACGGGAGTTCAAACTTCAGCAGCGCCCGAACCCCGCGCGGCGTTTTTTAAAGCTGGCAGATTTTTTCCAGCGCGAGCGCGTTGAGCGTTCGCGCCCGGATGTCGGTCGCCGCCTCGGTGTAGCAGCGGAATTCAGGCGCGTTGCCGGAGGGACGCAGATGGATGATCTCGGCGTTGGCGAAGGTGATCCGCAAACCATCGGTGCGATCAAGATGCGCCACGCAGCCGCACAGTCCGGCGAAGATTTTCTCGACCGCCGTTTTGTCCCCGGCCGCCGAACCGGTATTGAACGGCGCAAGAATTGCCGCGCTTTTGGCGGCCGGAAAATTTTTCAAGCGATCGCTGGCGGTGAACCGCGCGGGCAGGTTGGCGGCCAGGGCGGAAATCTTTTTGCCCTGTTGCCGGGCCAGCAGCAAGATTCCCAGGATGACGATGGCGGCGTCTGGCATAAACAAACCAGCGAAGGCTTCTGCCCGTTCATCACGCCTCAGGACGATCGTCTGATTAGCTACGTGATCGGCACTGGCTCCTCGCCTTTCAAGAGCACTTGCGCAACGGCGGATCTGGCGGCGGTGAAGGAGCTGTTTGCGCCGGATCAGATCTGGTTTG